>CBFCWR010000007.1:0-23920 GCA_965601575.1 uncultured Desulfofustis sp.
AACTTCTTTTCAGCGGCCTGTCGCGTGGAGCAATCTATGCCCTCATTGCCCTGGGTTATACGATGGTTTATGGCATCATCGGTCTAATCAATTTTGCCCACGGCGAAATCTATATGATCGGCGCCTTCACCTCCTTTATCGTTGCTACCATTTTAACTATCCTCGGGTTTCCGGCTCTGGCCATCATTGTGCTGGCCGGGCTGGCAGCGGTCATCTGGGCGGCATCCTATGGGTTCACCATCGAGAAGATTGCCTACAAACCGCTCAGGCACGCTCCCCGGCTATCTGCGCTGATCAGCGCCATCGGCATGTCGATGTTTTTGCAGAATTATGTACTGCTTGCCCAGACTTCAGACTTCCTGCCTTTTCCCCAGTTGATTCCCGACTTTGCGTTTATGGAGCCCATCGCCCATATCGTCGGCTCGTCGGACATGATCATCCTGGTGGTCACCACCGTGGTGATGATCGGTCTGACCTTTCTCATTAAATATACAAAAATCGGCAAAGCGATGAGAGCAACCTCCCAGGATAGAACCATGGCCATGCTGGTGGGGATCAATGTCGACAGGATCATTTCCGTGACTTTTATTATCGGTTCTTCTCTCGCTGCCATAGGCGGTATGCTCGTTGCCTCCCACATTGGACAAATAAATTTCTATATTGGTTTTATCGCCGGCATCAAAGCGTTTACCGCTGCCGTCCTGGGAGGCATCGGCTCGATCCCGGGCGCGGTGCTTGGCAGCGTCGTTCTGGGACTCACCGAGAGTTTCGCCACCGGCTATGTGTCGAGCGATTACGAAGACGTCTTCGCTTTCTCCTTACTGGTTCTGATTCTGATCTTTAAGCCTTCCGGCATTCTTGGCAAGGTGGATACGCAAAAGGTGTAATGCTGCTATGTTTACTTTAGAACAAATAAAGCGTTCATTGCTGGTGTCCATCTGGTTCGTCTTCCTGACCTTTCCCATCATGGTCATCAGGGTCGACTCAATAGAAAAAACCGTAGAGTGGCGCTGGATGAATATACTCTGGGTGGCCCTCGGCAGTTTTGTCCTGTCCTTCGTGTTTCGCTACATGATGAGTCGCAAAGAGACGAAATCGGACGATGACGACGAGCAGGGTGATGTGACCGGCCAATCGTTTCTACACCGCTGGCTGGCGGATCCCAAATACCGCAACATCCTTTTCGGTTCGCTTCTGGCCATCGCCGTCATTTTCCCCCATGTCTTCTCCACCTACCAGACCAGCATCATGACCACCGCACTCATGTATGTGGTACTTGGTCTGGGGCTCAATATAGTGGTGGGCTTGGCGGGCTTGCTGGATCTCGGCTATGTGGCGTTTTATGCGGTGGGAGCTTATACCTACGCCTTGCTGTACCATTTCTTTGGCGTCGGGTTCTGGATTGCGCTGCCCGCAGGCGGGCTGCTTGCCGCTCTATTCGGTATCCTCTTAGGCATTCCGGTGCTCAGGTTGAGAGGAGACTATTTGGCTATTGTAACACTAGGGTTTGGTGAGATTATCAGACTCGTCCTGGAGAATTGGGGTGCGTTTTCCCAGGGGCCCAGCGGCGTTTCAAATATCCCCAGACCAGGCTTTTTCGGTATTGAGATGTCACTCGATACGGCCTTGCTCTATATCTACTACCTGATGATTATCTTTGTCATAGTCACCATCTTCTTTGTCAACCGACTGCAGGACTCACGGCTCGGGAGGGCCTGGATTGCGCTGCGTGAAGACGAGATTGCCTGTCAGGCGATGGGGATCGACAAAATGAGGACCAAGCTGGCGGCTTTTGCCCTGGGCGCGTTCTGGGCCGGCATCGTCGGTGTTATCTTTGCGGCCAAGACCACTTTTATAAGTCCCCGGAGTTTCACCTTCATCGAGTCGGCGATTATCCTGTCAATCGTCGTTCTGGGGGGAATGGGTTCGATTATCGGGGTGATCTTCGGTGCTTTGGTCCTGATCCTGCTGCCTGAATATTTGCGTGCGCTCTCCGAGTACAGGATGCTGGCGTTTGGTGCCATTCTAGTCTGTATGATGGTCTTCAGACCGCAGGGCATCATCGGCAGTATCCGTAGAACCTACACCTACCAGAACAAGAAACAGCCAGACACCAAGGTCTCCTGATATGCAACAGCCAATACTCCAAGTCTCAGGCCTCACCATGGATTTTGGCGGAATCCGGGCGCTGAACAACCTCGATCTTGATGTCAGTGAGGGAGAGATCGTTGCCCTGATCGGGCCGAACGGGGCTGGAAAAACAACATTTTTCAACTGCGTAACGGGTATTTACAAACCGACGAAAGGAGAAGTTGATCTCTACCGGAAAAGCAGGAACGCGATGATCAGCCTGCTTGGTATGAAACCGAATCAGGTCACCGAACAGGGCTTGGCCAGGACCTTTCAGAACATCCGTTTGTTCTCGCAGATGACCGTGCTCGAAAATGTTATGATAGGGCGGCATTGCCGCACGAAAGCCAGTATTCTCGGCGCTCTTCTACGTGATAAAAAAACCATGCAGGAAGAGGATCAGATTATCCAGAAGAGCCATGAAATTCTCACCAAAATAGGTCTGGTCAGATACGAGAACGAAATAGCCAGCAATCTCCCCTATGGAGCCCAGCGGCGTCTTGAGATCGCCCGTGCCCTGGCCACCGAACCGGTCCTGCTGCTGCTGGACGAGCCGGCTGCTGGAATGAATCCCCAGGAGACCATTGAACTGGTCAATCTGATCCAGGAAATTGCCTCAGAGGGACAATCCATCCTGCTGATCGAGCATGACATGAAACTGGTGATGTCACTGTCGGAAAGAATATTCGTCATGGACTATGGTAAGAAAATTGCCCAGGGCACACCGGATGAGATTCGGAACAACCCTGCGGTTATCAAAGCGTATCTTGGTGAAGAAGTAGATGCTTAAGCTCGAAAATGTACAATCCGGCTACGGAAATATTCTCGCGGTCAAAGGTATCAGCCTGGAGGTAAACGAGGGCGAGATCATCACTTTAATTGGGGCCAACGGTGCCGGCAAGAGCACCACCTTGCTGACCATCTCAGGAATTGTCAGCTGCCGGGCCGGAAGAATTCTGCTCAACGACGAAGAGATTCACACCCTCGGCACCGACGAAATAGTCAAGCGTGGCATCTGTCAGGTTCCCGAAGGCAGACATATATTTCCCGAACTCACGGTTCAGGAGAATCTCGACATGGGCGCTTTTATGCGCAATGACACGCAACAGATAAAAGCCGACCTTGACTATGTGTTTTCCCTTTTTCCGATCCTGGAGGAACGGAAGAACCAGGATGGCGGAACACTGAGTGGAGGTGAACAGCAGATGTTGGCCGTGTCCAGGGCGTTGATGGCGAAACCAAAGCTGCTCCTGCTCGACGAGCCGTCCATGGGGCTGGCCCCTTTGATCATTAAACAGATTTTCGAAATTATCAGAAAGATTAATAAGGAAAGCAACACCACTATTTTTCTGGTGGAACAGAACGCCAATCAGGCTCTGCAGATAGCCGATCGGGGCTACGTGATCGAGAATGGTAAAATCACCATTACCGGCAGTGCCGAGAGTCTGCTGAACAACCAGGATGTACAGAAGGCCTATCTCGGCCTTTAACCAACCGCGGCCTATGGAAAGAATTAAGGCAGGAGTTATAGGGGTGGGGTATCTGGGCCGTTTTCACGCGCAGAAATACCAGGCCATTGAAAACGCCGAGCTGATTGGCGTAGCCGACGCCGATGAAGGCCAGGCGCGTCAGGTTGCCGATGAGTGCGGATGTCAATATTTCACCGATTACAAGGATCTCCTGGCCAAGGTGGATGCCGTGTCCATCGCCGTTCCTACCAGTATCCATTATCGGGTTGCTACGGATGCGCTTTTGTCCGGGGTTGATGTGCTTCTTGAAAAACCCATGACCGTTACCCTGGCGGAAGCCGATGAACTAATTGAACTTGCTGCACGCAATGAGCTCATTCTGCAGGTTGGCCACCTGGAGCGTTTTAACCCTGCGGTGTTGGCCATGAAGCCTTTTCTCACCACACCGGTTTTCATTGAGAGCAACAGAATATCGACTTTCAAGCGCCGGGGTGTTGATGTTGATGTGGTCCTCGATCTGATGATTCACGACATCGATATTGTCCTGACCATCATCAATTCTCCGCTGAAAACCATCCATACCGTTGGAGCTCCCGTGGTGACCGACACCACCGATATCGCTAACGCACGGCTGATTTTCGAAAACGGGGCGACGGCCAATATCACTGTTTCCAGGGTGTCGCTGACCAATGTTCGCAAGATGCGGGTTTTTCAGCCGGGATCCTACATCAATGTAGATTTTGCCAACAAAAAAATAATGACCATCGAGCTCCAGGACGAACAGCTCGACAGCGGTATGCCCAAACACAGCAAGGAGATCAAATCTTTTGCCGGAGAGGACGCCTTGTATAATGAACTCTCCCATTTCATCGGTCACGTGCAGAACCGCACCAGACCTGATGTCTCGGGCGTTGAGGGGAGAAAGGCCCTGGAAGTAGTCCTGCAGGTAATGGAACAGATAAAGGAACATCAGGGTCTGGAGCTCTACAGTCAAATTCAGGCAGCAACCCACAAATGAACAATGAAGTGATGATTGTTGCCGGAGAAGCATCCGGAGATCTTCACGGTTCACGGCTATTAACAGCGATGCTCGAGAGGGATCCGAGCCTGCATTTCTGCGGAATCGGTGGCCCGGAAATGAAAAAATGCGGTGTCGAGCTTCTCTATGACGCTTCGAAAATCGCGGTCGTCGGACTTTTCGAAGTAATTTCACACCTCTCCCACCTGCTTCGTGCTCAGCTCATACTGCGAGAGAGACTGAAAAACAAAAAGCCACAGCTGCTCATTCTCATCGATTTTCCCGATTTTAATCTGTTGCTGGCCAGACAGGCCAAGAAGCGAGGCGTTCCGGTACTGTATTACATCAGCCCGCAGGTGTGGGCCTGGCGTTCGGGCCGGGTCAAGACCATCGACCGACTTACCGATGGAATCGGTGTCATATTGCCGTTTGAAGAAGATTTCTATCGGCAGCGTGGGGTCGCTAAAGCTGAATATGTAGGGCACCCGCTGCTCGACACGGTTGAATCCACCATGTCCAGAGAGGAATTCTGCGCCCTCAATGGCATTGATCAACGCCATAAACTGATAGGCATTTTACCAGGCAGCAGGAGCAAGGAAATCCGCAGCCTGCTGCCCGAATTTCTTCGGGCCGCAGAAATGTTTCAGGAACGCAGTTCTGAGCCTGCAGTTTTTCTCATTCCCCAGGCTCCGACAATTGAAGCTGACGAGCTAGCTGAGGCGGGCATGAAAGATTTCAGTCCGCATCTCGACATTCGCGTGATAGACCGTGATCGCTATGAGTTGATTGCCGCCTGTGATGCGGTCCTCACCGCCTCCGGCACCGTAACTCTGGAGATTCTGCTGCTCGACACCCCGATGGTGGTAGCCTACAAGCTTTCACCAATGACCTTTCGTCTGGCCAACCTACTGATAAAACTCGGCCAGTTTTCTCTGGTAAAGCTCGGTTTTTTTTCACTGGTCAATCTGATCGCAGGAAAAGAGGTGGTGCTCGAACTGCTTCAGGATGAAGCAGGCGCTGAAGCGATGTCTGAAGAGTTGCTTTTACTAGTTTATGACCAGCAACGTCGGACTACTCAGATTTCCGAGTTTCGCACTATCCGAAAAAAACTCGGCCAGCGGGGAGCTTCGGAACGCGCGGCTGCACTGGCATTTACTATTATGCCCCAAAATGACTGAACATTTCGATGAAAAATCAGAAGTCGTTCTGGAAATAAACGGCACGCTGGATCTTCACCAGTTCTCTCCCAAAGATGTCAAAACCCTGGTTCCCGATTATCTTGTTGAATGCCGGCACAAAGGAATTTATGAAGTCCGGATTATCCACGGAAAAGGTAAAGGGGTGCTCCGCAAGTCGGTGCACGCCATCCTGGGAAGACTGGACTTTGTTGTCGACTTTCGCCTTGATGACAAGATGATCGGCAACTGGGGTGCGACGGTCGTTCGCCTGAAGCCTGGAGCTGACATTACTACCCACTACTGACGAGGCAACCTGCCATTCTGACGTCTACAGTTTGAGACGACCGGCTAAAGTGAGCCATCGACATCCCGGGGCGGCAGGATATTTTTAACATCGAACAGGATAGCCTGTTCTTTCATGAAACTGCGAATCTGAGTCGTGGGCATGTCGACAAATCCCTGGTGGCCCACTGCCAGGACGACGCCGTCATATCGTTGCTCGGCAGGAAACGGGATAATTTCGATACCATATTCGAGGCGGGCGTCCTCGGGGTCGACCCACGGGTCGTAGACCTCAACTTCAAGCCCATAATCCCTGAACTCCTCTATGATGTCGATGACCTTGGTATTTCTGAGATCGGGACAGTTCTCCTTGAACGACAACCCCATGACCAGAATCCTCGCCCCGGACACCTCAATTTTTCGTCGCAGCATGAGCTTGATAACCTGGTCTGCAACATACTTTCCCATCTCATCGTTGAGTCTTCTGCCTGCCAGGATCATCGCCGGGTGATACCCCACTTCCTGGGCTTTGTGGGTGAGGTAATAGGGATCAACACCGATACAGTGTCCCCCTACAAGACCGGGTGAAAAGGGGAGGAAATTCCACTTGGTGGCGGCAGCCTCGAGCACTTCCCTGGTGCTGACCTCGAGTCTGTTGAAAATGAGAGCCAATTCGTTGATCAAGGCAATATTGACATCCCGCTGGGTGTTTTCGATTACCTTCGCAGCTTCGGCTACTTTTATCGAACTTGCCTGAAAGGTTCCTGCGGTAACGATGGTTCGGTAGAGCGCGTCAACTTTATCAGCGGTGCGGGGAGTCGAGCCGGAGGTGATTTTTACAATGTCGGCGAGTCGGTGTTGCCGGTCGCCGGGATTAATACGTTCCGGGCTGTAACCGCAGAAGAAATCCTGATTGAAACGCAGACCTGAAATCTCCTCCAGAATGGGGACGCAGACCTCTTCGGTGGTTCCAGGATAGACGGTGGATTCATAGACGACAATGTCGCCGCTTTTCAGATATGCGCCCACCGTTTTTGAGGCCATCTTGAGCGGCTCGAGATCCGGCCGTTTGGCGGAGTCGATGGGAGTGGGAACGGCGACGATAAAATAGGTACAGTCTGCCAGCAAATCGGGTTCAGAACTACACTCGAGCAATGTCGCCTGACCCAGTTCGTCACCGTCGACCTCCCGGGTCACATCTAAACCGCGGCGCAGCTCAGCAATCCTTTTTCTGTTCAGGTCGAAGCCGACAGTGGAATATTTCTTGCCAAATTCAACAGCCAGCGGGAGGCCCACATAACCGAGTCCGATAACACCGATTCTGATGGACGATTTCTCTGTCATTGTTATTCCTGCCCCCCGGTGGCGGGACCGTAATAGGTAAGCCCGGACGTATCCGTCTCAAAAACGCTCACCGAATAGAGTCGATAGCGATCATGGCTGAGCGGTTGGTTCAGGTTATCGAAGATGAACTTGGCGATGTGTTCGGAGGAGGGATTGACATCGGCAAAAGCCTCCATCTCATTGAGGTTGCGGTGATCAAGTTCGTCGATGACCTGATTGACATATTTTTTCAGGACCTTGAAATCGATACCCATGCCCAAATCGTCTAGTTCATCAGCGCGTACGGTGACTGTTACTTTCCAATTGTGGCCATGGGGTAATTCACAGCTTCCCGGGTAGTCCCGAAGGTGATGACCGCTGGAGAAATGGGTTTTAACAAAAATATCGTACATGGCAGTTACCTGAATTATCTGATGATCTGTTCTGAAACCGGTGTATGGTTCAGCATGTCTGCTGCTTCGATTTTTCGAAGCTTAAGCAACATTAATAAGCATCTCTATAACTTACAAGTTACCCCTTGGCAACTGTTAATGGGTGCGCCGAGTTGGGCCAGGCAGAGAGCTTTTCAACGTCTAAATGATATGCTCGAGTGAAGTTCCTCAATTTTCGGATCGAGCAGGTCAGCCGCTTGTAAAGACAGCATTATATAGTAAAAATCTGGATAGCTAAGACAAGCGCGGCAATTAATCTTTTAACTGTTGTGAAAAGTAACAGTGGAAAGATCAACTTTTCCGACGATCTAAATAAACATTGCGTTATGGCAGATAACAGCACAAAGGATGCATTACCGCACAATGAAGTAAGTCATGACACCCTATTTGATGGACGTCTGCTCTGCAGACAACATATCGACGGGTATCGATTTTCAATCGATTCCGTGCTCCTGGCCCACTTTCCACGAATAAGAGAACAAGAGCGGATTCTCGATCTGGGTACCGGCTGCGGAATTATCGGTCTGATCCTGTGTTATCGACATGCGGATAAACAAATCCGTGTGACTGGAATGGAGGTGCAGTCAGCATTGGCCGGCCTGGCTCGTGCGAATATCTCCGCCAATAGCTACCAAGACAAGTTCTCCATCATCGATGGCAGCCTGCAAGACTGTCGATCGCTGATTGAACCAGAATCATATAGCCTGGTCACTGCCAATCCGCCTTTTTTCACCAGTGGTGCAGGCCGATTGAGCACTAACCAGGAAGCGATGACTGCCCGCCACCAGCACGACGGAGGCCTGACCCTTTTTGTCGAAGCTGCCTCCTACAGCGTCAGGAACAGGGGCAGGGTGCTTTTTGTGTATCCAGCCGATCAGACAGCACCACTTATCAACGCCTTCCAACAGCATCGGCTTGTTCCGAAGAAAATGCAGATCGTCTACTCCTATCCCGAAACTAAAAAGGCGTCCCTGGTACTTGTCGAAGGGGTAAAAAACGGGGGTACCGGTCTCGAGATTCTGGCACCACTCCATATATACAGATACCGTAACGGTCCCTACTCGACAACAGTAGCGGCAATGTTTCAGCCTGATTAGAGGTCCGTGCCATGCTCGTTAAGGTGGATAGTGCAGCACTGCATGGCATTGAGGGAGTAGTGGTGTCAGTGGAAGTAGATGTCAGCCGGGGCCTCCCTTCGTTTACCACCGTGGGACTGCCGGACAGTTCGGTGAGGGAGAGCAAGGACCGGGTAAAAGCGGCAATTAAAAATTGTGGGTATGAGGTGCCGCCGAGGAAAATTACCGTTAACCTTTCCCCCGCCGACTTAAGAAAAGAGGGGCCCAGCTTCGACCTTCCCATTGCCCTTGGTCTGCTCACCACCACCGGTATCATTCAGCAGGAAATGGTACAGGGGTATCTCGCTGTTGGGGAGTTGTCCCTGGATGGATCCCTTCTACCGGTAGTCGGTATCTTATCCATAGCGATGACTGCAAAAAACAGCGGCTTCAAAGGCCTCATCATCCCCCGTGAGAACGCGGCGGAAGCGCAATTGGCTGGTTCCGTCGAGATGATTGCGGTGAGCAATCTATTCGAGATCGTAGAAATTCTGAAAGGCGTCAGGCCCAGAGAGCGGCACCGTTTTGAGGACTCCTGCACCGGGACACCTGTCTATGAGGTTGAGCTTGATGACGTGAGAGGGCAGCACAGTGCCAAAAGGGCTTTGACGATTGCCGCGGCGGGTATGCATAATCTTCTGCTTGCTGGCGTGCCAGGCACGGGTAAGACCATGCTGGCCAAAACGATACCGTCTATAATGCCTGAGTGGACCAACGAAGAGAAGCTTGAAACCACCAGGATATACTCGCTCTACAACAAAGGGAAGAAGAATGGACTGATCGGCCGGCGGCCATTCAGGTCTCCCCACCACTCGGTCTCAGATGCGGGCCTGATTGGAGGTGGCACGTTACCTCGACCAGGAGAAGTCTCTCTGGCTCATAATGGGGTTCTGTTTCTCGACGAATTGCCTGAGTTTAGAAAACACGTGCTCGAAATGCTGCGCCAGCCCCTCGAAGATGGCGCGGTTACGATCGCCAGGGCCCAGAGCAGTGTGACCTTTCCGTCGAGATTTATGCTGGTTTCAGCGATGAATCCCTGTCCATGTGGGTATCTGGGGGACGTCGATAATCGCTGCCACTGCACCGAACAACATATCAGGAGATACAGATCGCGGATTTCCGGCCCTTTGCTCGATCGCATTGATATGCATATCGAGGTGTCCCGTCCCGACTTTGACAAAGCCCACGAAAAATCAGATACTGTAACATCCGCAGCAGTGAGGGACATTGTCAACAGGGCCCAGGAAATACAAGCTCAACGCTTCAGATCGCATTCACGCATCTTTGCCAACGCCCAGATGGGTGTCAGGGAGATTGACAGATACTGTCAGATCAATTTAGATGCGAAGCGTTTGCTGGCAAAAAGTGTCGAACACCTTGGTTTATCGATGCGAGCCTGGCATAAAATTCTCAAAGTGGCTCGTACCATTGCCGATATAGCCGATGTGCCTGATATTGCAACAAGCCACATCGCCGAAGCAGTGCAGTTTCGCAGAGGTGAAGTGCTGAATTGAATCCACCGAAACAGGTCCCCCATGAAACAGGCATTCATCGTTATCCCGCTGTTCCTGCTCCTGCTTGCAATTCTCTATCTTTTTATACCGGTCTTTCCTGAAAGAAAGACTCATGAGTCGTTCATTCCATCCGATGCCCAGATAGTAATTACCCAATATGACCTGAAAGACCGAGTTGCAGAATTCGCATCATCCCCCCTGGGGCGCGCGCTTGCTGAACTCAACTACGATACGGTTGGCAAGGAGTTGGGTTTTTCCACTGCTGAAATAAAACAATTTTATCAGCTCAGAGAAGAAATCAGGACGACGTACCAGAATCCTCTCGTTCAGATGCTCGTCGGCAGAGAAATCAGTGTGGCTCTGCTGCCGTTCATACCCGATGATTCAGTTGACCTGAAGCGGCAACTGATTGATCATCTTCTAGTGATTTCTCGGCCGAGTCAGAATGCTCGCCTGGTGGACGTGGCAACCTGGGCTATTTCAAGCGATGAAAGAGTCAGCACGGTTCGCTATGGCGTTCACGATATTACCCGGTTCGACCTGGAAAACGCCAGTCGATTATCCGTCGCCCGGGTTGAAGATCTCGTGGTCATGAGTCTCAATGAAAGGATGGTGCGACAAAGTCTTGATGTGTACGACAGTGATCAACATGGATTGAAAGAAAACGAGGAGTATCACACCAAGATCGATCAGTTCGAGGGGGCATCGCTGATCGGTTATTTCCAGTTTGACGGTATGGTCGATCTGGTCAACAGAGCCATCCTCGAAACCTCCTCGGTCAATTCACAGATGCGGTCACTGGATAATGAGAAGCTTGACGCTTATAAATCTGCAATTTTTGGGGCCTGGAGGAAGGAAAGCAGTATCGTTGATAAGGCGATCATCAGTTTCAACCCGGATCGTCTCGATGAATCTTCGCGCGCCATGCTTTCGTCAGAAACCACATTACCCGAATCCCATAAGCGTGTGCCTGAGGACACAATTGTCTACCACTGGACCAATCAGTTCGATCCGGCACATCTGTTTGGTATGGTTGGGGAAGAACAAGTCATCGAACAATCAGGCGATTATGGGCCAATAGTTGATGATCTGACGCGAGTCACCGGTTTAGAAATGTCCCAGTTATTTGACCTTTTCGGTAATGAGCTGACGTTTGCGGTCAGGAGCTTGAACGAGGATCAACTGGTTCCTTTGCCGCGCTTTCTTTTATCGGTAAATAGTTCCGATATCGAGCAAATGCAGGCGGTGACCGATTCTCTGATAAACCACTATTCGATACCTGTGCGCCGCAAGTCTTATGACGATGCAGAGATTATCTCCTGGGGAGGGATCATCGGCATCGGATCTGTGCTACCCGCGCTGTCCTTCGCCAACGAAGAGGTCATCGTGTCCAGCAACCGAGCGCAGATCAGGAACTACATTGGCCCCCTAAAAACAAAAAGCCTCGCCGAACATCCCACTTTCGTCGAGATGAGCTCAAATATTCTTAAGCCTTCCCATTCAATTTCCTACCTCGATTTTGCGAGCACCACCGAAATGATGCAGGAAATAGTAAGTTGGGGGGGGACGATGCTGGCCATCAAGGACAGGGAACTGGCTAGAAAATCTAAGGTACTGATTGACGATCTTTTCAACCCAGTGCTTGAAGGCTTGGCCATGTACACGATCATTGGCTCTCGAAAGTACCACGAAGGCAACACAATCATCTTTGAATCATTTACCCACCTTGACAATGGAACCCAATAGCCTCGAGAAACTCGTTGAGGAACTAAAATCAGTTACTCCCTTCAAGGATTCCACCGAGGTGGGAGATGTGGTGCTGATCGCTTCCGAACAACCGCGATTGCTACTCTATGCCAAGGTCACTTCCATGGAGCGCGATCCATCTAAAAAGGAAGAGTGGTGGCATCTGGGTTTGACGTTTCTCACAGTACCTTTGCAAAATGTTATCTGGACCCTGCGTACCGCCCAGATGACCGGCCAGGAAATATTCACCATGGGAGGTGAAAAACGTTTTTTCCAAGCTGTCGTAATCGGTACCGAGCCGCCGTTAGCATCCGATTCACCCCAGGGAAGCAAAACCTCACGGCAGAAAGGTTCATTGAAGAGAATCAAATAGCGGGCAGAATACGATGCAGGCGAACTGGTCTGAACTTGACATGATCTCTCTTTTTTCCGGAAGGATAGGTGCTGCCGATACTCCTGGGTTGATGAAAGGAATAGGAGACGACTGCGCGATCTTTAACAGATCCGGCACGCATAACTGGCTGGTGACTACCGATATGCTGGTTGAGGGGGTTCATTTCGACCGATCATGGCATCCTCCCGATCTTCTGGGCCGCAAGTCGATTGCGGTCAATTTAAGCGATATTGCAGCCATGGGCGGCACACCACTCTATGTGCTGGCATCTGTCGCGCTTCCCGCCCAGATCGACAAGGAGTGGATGGAACAATGGTCCATGGGGGCGGCTGCCATAATGGAAGAATTCGGCTGCACCCTGATTGGCGGAGATACGGTAAAGGGGCCCGTGCTGACCATCAATATCGTCATTTTAGGGAGTGCGGAAAGAGAAGGGACAATCTTGCGCCGCACTGCCAGCAAGGACGAAAACATTTATGTCAGCGGCGCTCTTGGATTCGCTGCGGCCGGCCTGGAGATTTGTCGACAGCCCGCACTTTTCGAATCATTTACTAAGAATGAGCTTGAACCTTTCATAATGCAACATCTCAACCCCTCACCACGTGTGAAGCTGGGACAGACGCTGGCTGCCAGCGGCATGGTAAGTGCCATGCAGGATATTTCTGACGGCGTGGCTACAGATCTCGCCCATATCTGCAGGCAGAGCGGCGTAGGCGGGGAGGTGAGGGCGGATCTTCTGCCCGGAACTGACACACTGGAAAAGGTGTGCCGAAGATTAAACAGTGCAGCAGTGGATCTGCAACTTTCCGGCGGGGAGGATTACGAGCTGCTCTTTACGGTCAAAAAGGGAAAGGACGAAGAGCTGCTGGCATTGCTGCAAAACGACGGCCTCGAAGAGGTCTATAGGGTGGGCAGGACGGTCCCGGGAGAATCGGTGCGTTTGATCTCAGCCGAAGGTTCTCTGGATATTGGCTTTAAGGGCTATCAGCACACTGGAAGCGAAAGCTGAGAGTGTTCAGGCGTCTACCTCTAAACTCAGAAGGATTGAGCTCTTGGATGGCTGAATACGGCGATAAGAGATATGTGCAGCCATATCGAGCATTCGCTTTGATGCCCTTACCTGTTCTGAATCCTTATACTTATCGGAAAGATAGACGATTTCACTGATACCTGATTGAATAATCACCTTGGTGCATTCGTTACACGGAAAAAGCCCCACGTAGATTCTACAGCCCCTCAAATCAGTCGAGATGGCGTTGAGCACCGCATTGAGCTCGGCGTGACAGACATAGGGGTATTTGGTCGCCAGAAAATCCCCCTGTCGATCCCAGGGCAGTTCGTCATCCGAGCAGCCAATAGGGAAGCCGTTGTAGCCAACTCCAACAATCTTATTCTGATCATTGGCGATGCAGGCACCGACCTGGGTATTGGGATCTTTGCTTCGTTCAGCCGAAAGCAGGGCCACGGCCATAAAATATTCATCCCAGCTCAGATAGTCGGTTCTTTTGCTTAGCTTGGTCATGGTCGGCTCAACGGTAGAGGTAGGGAATCCAGTATTGTATTTCTTCCTTCAGCTTACCCTGGCTTTTTAGCGAGTCGAGGAACTCATTCACCTTGGAGAGCAGCTCCGTATCACCTTTTCTCACCGCCCAGCCAATATACTCTTCGGTTGCCATGGTCAGCACCGGCGCGAGCTTGTCGTTCTGGTGGCGGGCAGCGTAATAACTGACTATCGGTGCGTCATAGACGAAGGCGTCGATCTCGTTGTTTATCAGCGCATCGACTGCCTCTTGTGAAGTCTTGAAGACAATCTCGTTAGCGTCGTTAATAGCGCTGGTGACGAAGAAGTCACTCACCGTGTCAGCAACGGTGCCGATGCGGTAAGTGGTGTTCATCAGGCTCTCGACACCGGAACTAAACCTCCGCCTGTCTTCCATGCGAACCAGCAAAATCTGACCTGAGCGAAGGTAAGGTACGGCAAAATCCACCACCGCACTGCGCGCTTGGGTGATGGTCATTCCCGACATGATGATATCGGTTTTCCCCTCTACCAGATACTCTATCTGCTGGCCCCAAGGAATCTCGATGAACTGAACCGTCTTACCGAGATAGTCGCCCAGCTTGAGGGCAAAGGCTGGCTCCAGTCCGGTAATCTCACCGTCCTGTCGGAAGGCGAAAGGCGGAGCGTGTGCCGATATTCCGACTCTCAAATTGGAAGCAGGGTCAACAGCCTGGGGAACTGCTGCCGGCTGGCAACCTCCTGAAAACATAACAAGAGCCAACAAAATGGGGAGAAACTGTGCCAGACGGGTGGGGATCATTTCCTGTGCTCCTGGTTGGGTTATTTTCTTCGCCTTCGTCGCCAGGCGTTCCTGTTCACGGTGACAGTGTCGGTGAAACCTTTGATCGTCTCGAAATAGATGGCACCGCCCCGGATAATCAGAGAGTTATGGTCAGCCCCTGGCACCACACTGAGCTGCTTTCTTCTTGCCCCGCTTTCAGCTTGAAGCTTTTCCGCTTCATTCAGAGGTATCAGCTGATCCTCTGCACCGTGCAGGATCAGTGTGGGGAGTTTGATTTCCCTGATCTTATCCAGATTGTTGAAGCAATCTTCTTCAGTCAATCCCGACTCGCTCACATCGTAGCCCAATCTGGCGGCGAGGGGAAGGGTGTAGGAGAAGCCGCTGTCTATGATGATGCCTTTAATCAGCTCAGGAAAACGATGGCCTAGCTCAATGCAGGCGGCTGAACCGAGAGATCGGCCCATGATGAAAAATTCTTCGGAGATACCGGTGCTCTGACAATGTTCACGGACGCGCTCGAAAACGATCGCCGCATCGTGAAAAAGAGCGCCGACGCTTGGTTCCCCCGTACTCCACCCATAGCCACGATAACCGGCCACAAAAAAATTGAGCCCTGCCTGCAGGTAGTAGGGGGCGATCTGATCGTAGTCGCTGACCGTTTCACCGTTACCATGAAAATATATGATTACCGGTGCATCAGTATGGGTAGTGAAAAACCGGCAGCCCAGAGTGGTCTCTTCCGACACGGTGATTTCAAATTCTTGGCAGGAAGGCGGAGTTTCATTGCGTTCCTCCCTGCGGGGATGAAAAATCGCCGCCAGAATTTCCGGTTTGTCCATTTTCGAAGGGATTAAATCATTCATGAGAAACGGAACCTGTGCGAAGGTTTGCTAACAAATCTAACGAATAGCGAGAATTGACAAAGCTCCCTGGCCTGACAAGCGAGGGAGCTTTAGAAAACTGGGGTGAGTGAGGGGATTTGAACCCCCGACCTTCTGGGCCACAACCAGACGCTCTAACCTACTGAGCTACACCCACCATGGTTCGAACTGCTGATCAGTTGCAGAACCGCATTTTATACTAGTACCATGCTCCTTTTTCAAGCACAAAAAAATTATAGGTCTTTCTTGCAATGCATACAGGTCTTGGCTTGCGATTTAATCAATTCAGAGCAGTATGGGCACTCTTTTTTGTAGTTGGCCTTGAGGAGTCGACCGATGGCAACGTTGCAATCGGATTCCAGTGATGTATCTCTGAACTTATGATTTCTGATGGGATCGATGCATGAGAGATCGTTAATTGGCACCAGCATCGAAATAGCTCGCTTACGCCCATCGATGGCAGCTGCCTCGTCGAGGATGAGGTGCAGGACCGGTTCAAGGTTTTTCCTCTCGATCGCGGAGTCCAGCTCGGCAAGAGCTTTCTTCTCCTCTTGAAAACGCACATTTTGAGATTCTACCTGCTCCAGGTTGACGACACTGCCTTTGAACGCATCTTCGGATCCAACCATCATAACGTTTGCTTCCTTGCTGTTGGGAAGCTGCATGTAGCGATAAGACGATGAATGGCCATACTGTTCCTCGATCTGCGCCCAGCCGTTGACGAACAGAGAGCAGTCGTCATTCAGGCAGATGTAGAGCACTTCGGCGCCCCAGCCAAGACCGTCGCCTATATGGAAAGGAGGCGCATCACAGCAGGAAAGCTGCTGGTTGCAGTGCGGGCAGATGGGGATGTTTTCAAAATACTTTCGGTAATCGATTTGCATAATTCTCCTTAAAAAAAATGATAATGTTGCAAATATTCAGACCTCCTGCAGATTATAAAAGCTGGAGGTGTTGAGCTCATTCACCTTTAAATCCGATGTCGCTCAATACGGCATCTACCGCCTGGGCCTGATTCATCTTCGTCCTGATAAAATCTGCGGGGATCTTTTCACGGTTTACTTCGATTATATCCTCGAGCTGAGCGATCGATCTCTGGGCCGCAAGCAGCGATACCGTGGTGAGATTGTCGATGAAGCTGTCGACGATTTTAGAGCTGTCACCCGAGGTTGCCATAATTTCAGCATAGGTCCTGGGGTTCTGATTGTGCACCCTGGCCATGGCGAGAATCCCATAAAGCGATGTGAGGGTAGAGTGGGAGTCGATGTCATCAAAGCCAATATCATGTTGTGATAACGTCATTGCCATGGCTACCGAAATGATGGTTGGCAGTTTTTGGCTGACGCCCATCATCAGATCGTGTTTTTCTGCCGAATCCTGGTAAATCTCAGCCCCGTATTTGTAGAGAAAGGCTTCGAACTCATTGCACAGACTGCCGCTTCTTCTGGTTTTGACCACCGCCACGTTTTTATCTTTCATGGTCGGTACTTGAGGCCCCCAGAGATTATGGACAAGCATAACCTCAACGCCTTCTGAGGTGATTTGAAGGGCTCGTTCCAAGGGTTTCTCCGATTCACCCGCAAGAATGACCAGCGCCTGTCCATCATGGAGTTGACCACCGTATTTTTCTATCGTCTCCGTGGTTGCTGAAATGGGCACGCAGACTATCACCACGTCCGCTTCGCAGATCATTTGCTCGGGCCTGAGCTTCGATGTGCGTCCAGTCATCAGCGTCTTATACCCCTCGCTTTGCAGTTGTTCAGAAAACCAGCGACTCATTTCACCGGAACCGATGAAGCCAAAGGTGGAGATTTTCTTAACCCGCATGTCCACCCGTGGAAAAGAGCCGAGGATTCTAAGGCAGCGTGGCTCTTGAATGACTTTGGTTTCAATATCCTCAAGAGCTTCAGCAAGCATTGGATCAGTTCTGTGACCTTCGATTTCCAGATAGATCTGTAATTTCTGGGTTTCGATATCGTTTTTCGACCTAAGATCAACAATATTGATTCCCCGCTTGGTAAACTCGTTTAGGGTGTCCACCAGCAGACCGACCCTGTCGGCCAGTGGTTTGGTGATGATTGAAGTGGCATCGTAGCCTGTTTGCGGCCGGGAAGTAGAGCCGATGAGCGCAAACCTGGTACGATTGTGGGCCGCCAGTTCACGGTCAATCAGAGCCAGGTTGTGCAGGGCGATGACCTCTTCCGTGTCGATCAGAACGCCGATGTTGTTTTTCTTTGATGTTATCTCTTCAACCGCTTCGCTCACATCATGGATGGAAACCCTGGTGGCATGGGGCATATTCCGTGATATGTAATCATCACACTGGTTCAACACACTGGAGCGGCCATAGATGAACTTGATTTCATCGGGACTGATCTGCTGATTCGCGCCCCCGAGGGAAAGATGAATCGGCATGACTATGTTATCCACCCAGAAATTCTGATCGAGCTCAGCCATGATCCGGAAATACTCTTTAATTTCACCCTCACGAGTATTATAAACAGGGATCAGGGCATAATCGGATTCACCATGCTCGACGCAGCTCAAGACGTCGTCGATATGATTGAACAGCAGGACCTCGGCGTTCTCGTCATAACGCAATGCCGCCTGGCAGGAGTCCGATCCGTGGGGGCCCAGAGTCGATATTTTGGTCATAGATTTGTCCCGATACACATGGATGTCTTCGGTTCATATTCTCATGATATTTCGCCACACACAGCAGTTGATAATAAGTCTTCGCGGTAAATTAGGCAACATCAAGGTTGACGCACACGAGACAGGATGAGGAGCGCATGGGTAACTCAGAAGTAGAAGACTATATTGCTGCGCTCAAGTCGTCTCGAAAATTCGGCATTCAGATAGTCTGCCACAAGTCCATCGATCCGGTTAAGGCCGCTTATGCGCCTCTGCCTGCAGGAGTGCATCCAGGGGTAGGCAGGTCACTGAAGAACTCTGGGATCACCACTCTCTACCTTCATCAAGCCAAGGCAATAGAGTGCATACAACAGAACAAAGATGTGGTTGTGGCAACGCCAACCGCCTCCGGAAAAAGCCTTGTCTACCATATCCCGACCCTGCAGCGCTATCTTGAAGAACCCGATTCACGGGCGCTCTACATGTTCCCTCTCAAGGCCCTGGCCCAGGACCAGAAGAGGGTGCTGTCGGAGTTCTATTCGCATGTGTGCAGCGGCGACGGTGACGGCAGCACGTTTGCTGCGGTTTATGACGGAGACACCGCACCACACGAACGCACCAAATTAAGGAAGCATCCCACGCCGGTAATAATTACCAATCCGGACATGGTACACCTGTCGATGCTGCCCTACCACGACAGCTGGAGTGATTTCTTTCGAGCGCTCAAGTTTGTGGTGATAGACGAAATCCATACTTACCGGGGGCTGTTCGGGGCGCACATGTCCTGGATCCTGAGACGACTTATCCGCGTAGCTGAGCATTACGGAACGCGGCCGGTTTTTATCATGCTTTCGGCCACGGTGGGAAATCCCGGTCAGCTCTGTTCCAAGCTCATTGGCAGAGATGTGGAGGTGGTAACTGAAAATGGCGCCCCTTCAGGAAAGAAGCACATGATTCTGCTCAACCCCTGGGACAGCGCTGCCCATACTACTACCCAGCTTCTCGAGGCGGCTCTGAAGAGAGGCTTGAGGACCATCGTTTACACCAAATCACGCAAAATGACCGAGCTCATTGCCATGTGGACCCGTTCCCGTGTGGGCGCACTCGCCGAAAAATTGAGTTCCTATCGGGCGGGCTTTCTGCCTGAAGACCGCAGAAAGATAGAAAAAAGATTGGCGTCCGGTGAGCTGCGTGCCGTTATTTCGACCTCGGCCCTGGAGCTTGGCATAGACATTGGCGATCTCGATCTCTGCATCCTGGTGGGGTATCCAGGATCGATCATGGCTACCTGGCAACGAAGCGGTCGAGTGGGCCGAAGATCATCCGAGTCGGCTGTGATAATGGTCGGGGGTGAAGATGCATTGGATCAACACTTCATGAGAAATCCGGATGATTTTTTCGCCAGGGAGCCCGAACACGCTCCTCTCAATCCTTTCAATTCCAAAATCTCGGGCCAACATCTTCATTGCGCGGCAGCAGAGCTGTCAATCGCCAGGAAAGAACCATTGGTGAGGAGTTCCGAGACGGTTCAAAATAAGATCGATCAGCTTGCCGCACAGTCGGTGCTTCATTTGGACGCCAGTGGAGAACGCTGGTACTCCAGCAGGAAACGACCCCAGAATCGGATCAGCATCAGGGGAGGGGGGATACAGCTTTCCATCATAGACAAGGTCAACGGGGAGATCATTGGTGAAATTGACGGTGGGAGAGCACTTAAAGAAACCCATCCCGGAGCGGTCTATCTCCATCACTCACGAATTTTGCTGGTCGACCGGCTTGACATCGACAGCAGGGAAGTGGTGGTGGAGGAATTTCGCTCCCATTTCCACACCAGGCCTCACGTGCACAAAGAAACGGAGATTCTTGAACGTTTCCATTCCAAACAGGTTATGGGCTGTCGAGTTTCCTGGGGACGCCTGAAGGTCCGAGAACAGGTGACCGGTTATTCCAGGGTAAATAATTTTACCCTCAAGGTTGCTGCCACCAGCCCTCTGGATCTTCCGGAACAAATAGTCGAGACGGAAGGGTTGTGGCTCGATCTCAGAGAAGATCAGCGTGTTCTTCTCGAAGACAAGAAGATGCATTTTATGGGCGCAATACACGCGCTTGAGCATGCCATGATCGCCATGTTCCCACTGCTTATTCTCTGTGATCGAAATGACATCGGCGGCATTTCCTGTCCGCATCATCCTCAGACCGACCGCGCATCAATCTTTATTTACGACGGTTATGGTGGCGGGGCCGGTCTCAGCGAAGAGGCATACACGCTTATCGACAAGCTCCTCATCGAGACCGCCCGGACCATTCAATCCTGTTCCTGTGAAACAGGTTGTCCTTCATGTGTCCACTCACCCAAATGCGGATCAGGCAATCGCCCCATCGACAAAGCAGCCAGTCTGACGCTTCTGACATCGATCCTCAACGATACTAATGATTTTCAAGGACAAGCCCCACCAGTGATCGAAGTCAATGAAGAGGATGAAAATGACTGCGTGGACTGTGTTCCATCTGCCCGGGGTCTGGCGGCGTTGCCGACACACTATTGTGTGTTCGATCTTGAAACCAAGCGTTCCGCCCAGGAAAGCGGGGGCTGGAACATGGCGCACCGGATGGGAGTGTCGGTGGGGGTTGTCTATGATTCACTGCTCGACGAATTCGTGACTTATTTCGAGGACGAGATCGATCAGCTTGTGGATCATCTTTTCAGCAGCGAACTGGTGGTGGGATTCAATATTAAAAGATTTGACTATCAAGTTCTTTCAGCCTATACCCGAAGACCTTTCCACGATCAGCCCACCCTGGATCTACTCGAGGAAATTTATAATCAGCTTGGCTATCGACTCAGCCTCAATCGGCTTGTGGAGGAGACGTTGGGTCTGAGAAAAACCGCCGATGGTACACAGGCGCTGGTCTGGTATAAAGAAGGAAAGCTCAGGGAGATCGCTGATTACTGCAGGGAAGATGTAAAACTGACCCGCGATCTGTTTCTTTACGCGGTCGAGTGTTCACATCTGCTGTTCCGCAACAAGGCAGGCAGAAGTGTCCGCCTGCCTTTGACTGCGGACCAGCGGATAGCCGAAATTGTTAAGAAGGTCTGACGATCAGGGCCAGAGCAGCGGTTTATAAATCCAGCCGATCAGACCTGTGGAGTGTTTGAGTTTGAGCCATTTACCCTGGGTTTCCAGTTTGGTCATCACCACACCTCGGTCGACAGTGGCAATAATCGTGCTGTTGGTTGAGGGCTCGGCTCTCATGTTGACGTTCTTGTTGCCGTTGACGATGACGGTGTTGCCATCGGTCACCAAGGACTGGTGAATCCAGCCTTGGTCGTTTTCAAAATCGACGATCTTCAACCATTCGCCCTGGGTCGAGAGAACCTTCAAGGGGTAGCCTTTGAACAACTCCATGGACACTTCATAATTTGTTCCGGCACCTGTCCTCACGTTTACATTATCTCCTTTTACGCTGACATATTCGGCACTGACGGCCGTGGAACCGAAACACAATCCGAAAACAGCAAGCAGGGCAAAACCAAGAGTGAGCTTTTTAGTCGTCGTAAACATACAGTGATAACCTATAGTTGAAGATTAAAAAGAAAATTCCAAATGATCACCATTTATACAATTATCGGTAATTGAAGTCAATCATCATGTTATTCTTCAAAAAAGGACAATGACCCGGTATGGCTGTTCATGACCGCCGGGGCCCCAAGGGGCACGGTGAGGTTCTTTCGGCAATGACCGACAGGAAAATCACCCCAGATCGGAACAGGCTTGGAACTGGTCAACTCGGTAACCCTGGCCCAGACAAATTCATTTCTTCTCATCTTTTCAACGGACTCCACTGCATCGTCACAGAACTGACCTAAAATGATGCCCTGCAGCTCATCTACCTCGGTACTTTTCCACAACTGGGTCAGTAGTCTGTCAATCCGGTAGAGCGGTTCATTGACATCTTCGAGCAGGAGAATTGATCCTGATAATCGCGGGAACCACGGGGTACCAAGGAGGGTGACGAGACTGGAGAGATTGCCCCCCATAAGGGGCCCCCTCACGGGATCAGCAGTCCTGACGATTTCTATTCTTTCCTTAAGCCGCTGGTTCCAGTCCCCCTTGAGACAGTGATAGAGGCGTTCCCGGCTGGCCTGGTCGCTGTCGATCAGCGTGGCGAGGCCGGGGCCGTGCAGGCAGATTGTGTCGACCCTGTCAACGATATGATTATGGAGCACGGTTATATCCGAGAACCCCACAAAGATTTTGGGTTGTGCCAAAAGCAGCTCAAGGTCGAGATATTCAAGCAGCCGGAGGCACCCGAAGCCGCCCCGCAATGCAAAAATTGCCTTTACCTGGGGATTTTCCCAAAGCCGGTGAAACTCCTCTATCCTGGCTTCATCGGTGTCGGCCAGGTAACCATATCCGGGCCACCGCTTTTCGGGTTCGTAGATCTGGAATCCCATCTGCCTCAGCAACTCGCAGCCCTGGTGGTAGCGTTCATGCTCGGTCAGATAGCCTGCGGGGGCAGCGACGCCGATGAGATCACCGGCGCGAAGGGGAGGGGGGAGTTTTATCATTTCCTCGAGGTGAGAAGTCGATGGATTATGGCCAACCCGTCGAGGGTCAAATTGGGCTCCACGCGCTGGATGGACGGCGAATACTGGAGGAGCAGCGACGCCATGCCGCCGGTGGCGATGACCTGGGGATCGGCGTAGCCGGATTGGGTCATTTCCTCTGAAACCTTTTTTATGAGCCCTTCGATCATTGCTCCATAACCGTAAAGAACGCCGCTTTTCATGGCACTTATGGTAGTCGTGCCTATTACAGTGTGCGGGGGTATATGGAGGTCAATTTGCGGCAGTTTAGCCGCCTTTTCGCTAAGTGCGCCCAGTGAAACCTGCAATCCGGGAAGTATCAAACCACCCAGATATTCGCAACGCTCAGAGATGCAATCGAACGTGATGGCCGTACCGAAATCGATGACAATCGCATTTGAGCGGCAGAGATGGTAGGCGCCGATACCGTTGACCAGGCGATCAGCTCCAACTTCAGATGGATTCTTTAATGTTACCGTGATGATATCGGCAACCTTTTCACTGCAGACATTGATCAATTCGAAATCTTTAGTGTGCGAGAAGAGTCTGTTGCAGCATTGAAAATATGCAGATTCAAGCTGGGGCACGACACTGGAAATGACGACACTTGCGACCCGGCCACAGTCGACACCTGCCATGGCAAACAGATTTCGATACATCACGGCGAGCTCGTCGGCGGTCATGCCACTATCGGTCTTGATGCGCCACTGCTGGCTTATCGCCTGGCCTTCTATGGTTCCGGCAACGGTGTGGGTGTTGCCGATATCGATGACAAAAAGCATTCGGTTTCCCTCGGTTGCGTGTGTAGTGATACGGTCGGATCGAGATTGTACCATATTACATCTTGTCCGGTATGGGTAAAAATGTAAAGTTTAGGGAGCCTTTTGCAAAAC
>CBFCWR010000008.1:0-21797 GCA_965601575.1 uncultured Desulfofustis sp.
CCAGCACAACGGCAACTTTGGCGCTCGGTGATGCCCTGGCCGTAGTGCTGATGAATCGGAACCATTTTCAGGCAGCCGATTTTCGCTCCAACCACCCGGCCGGCAGCCTTGGGGCACGCCTGCAGGTGAAAGTCGAAGAGGTAATGCTGACTGGAGCCCAGATACCGCTGGTGACAGGCAGCGCGACGGTGTCGGAGGCGGTCACGGAACTCAATGAAAAAAGCCTCGGCGCGGTGATTGTCACCGGCGCGTCACTTCAGGTCGAGGGCATCGTCACTGACGGAGACGTCAGGAGATACGTGAGCTCAAACCTCGATTTGAAGGGGACTCGTGTCGAAGAAGCGATGACCGCCGATCCGATTACCATCTCCGGGGATATTCAAGCGGTCGATGCCCTGAGCATCATGCAGCGTCATGAGGTAACCATCCTGCCAGTGGTCGATGGCGATCACAGGCTGGCCGGCATTCTCCATCTTCATGACTTGCTGGGTAAGGGGGAGTTTCGATTCCTGCTCTAGGGTGCTGACAAAAGTGCGGAGTGTGGATCGAGGAGCGACGTTCTACTGGCTATCCCGGTAAAATTCCCATTTGCCGGTATCCAGATCATGGGTGTATTTCATCACCAGCTGCAGCGGTCGGCCGCGACCTACTTCAACGCATTGCAGCCTGAACAACAGGCGTGATCCCATTTGCTTTTCGAACATCACCGTTCTTTCTTTCAAGGATTCCGGCGGAGATCCGGAGTAGTGTGTGGTGAAGAGTTCTTCAAAGTTCTCTTCCAGATAGGCGATTTTGTCCGCCATTAATTTATCTGTGTGGGCCTGCTCGATCGACTGTGCCGCTTCCTGCCGAATGGCTTCGAATTCGGGCTCACTCTTGAATTCGCTGGCCGCGATGGTGGCCATGACTGCTTCTAACTTGGTGATGGCCTGGTTGAATTCCTGTTCCTTGAGGTGCCTGGCGGCATCCTGATTATCTCGGATTATTGAAGCCTGCAGCATGATGCGGGCGAGTTTCTTTCTGTTTTCCTCAGTATTGGTCTGCTTCAACAGCTCCCGGTTGTCTTCCAGCAGGCTGATTGCCTTGTCGTAGCTGGCGATGGCTTCATCCCAGCGGGCCTGCCTGAAAGCTGATTTACCGCTTGAAACGATGGCATAGAGATCGCCCTTGACGACCAGCTGTTTGAGCTCGTAAATGGCTTCCTGATCGGGATCGAATGATCGGTTGGCCACGGTAAGTGCCTTTCGATAATGCTCGGATGCCTTGCTCCACTTTCCTTCGGAGAAGGCGATGTCGCCGCTTTCTTTTTCCGTGGCCTGTTCTATTTGACCCAGCTTCGCGGTAATTTCATCTATCAGGCCGGCTTTGTCAGGTAGGCTCAGGGTCTTGAGCTGTTCAAGTGCCTCGGTGAGATCGGTTGTCGCAAGGACCCATTTCTTCCTTTCTATATAGGAAAGACCGGATTGGTAGGTGATGTTGAACCGGGCAATTTTTATATTTTCTGAAATCTGGAAGAGATCCTGGCGGTCGATGGCCTTTTCTTCAGCTGCGATCTGCAGTGCCTGCTCGTAATTCGAGACGCTCTGCTGCCAGTTTGAGGCGGCGAACAGTTCGTCAGCATTGCGCTTGAATTCTCTAAAAGATGTAATATTCTGAACGACTTGACGAGGATAGTACTGGCCATCGAGCAGCAGATTACCGGCCAGCCCCTGCTTCAGGGGCTCGGATCTCAGTGTTTTTTCCACATCCATGATCAACGCATCTCGATCGCCTGCTTTGAAAAGCCGAACTTGTTTTGCCAATCCCAGAGCAGATTCGCACTGCAGCTCGGCGTTAGTGAATTTATTGCTTTTCAGCGAAACGAGGCATTCCTCGAACCGCAGCTGGGCCTGCTCGTATTTTGAAGAGCTGAGGTAGTAATTGGCTCCTGCGGCGGCCCCCACCAAAAGAACAATTGCGAGCAGTGCATAAAGCAGAGGTCTCGACCTGCGTTCCGGTTCCTCATCGAAAAAAGTCCGGGTGGCTGTCTCCTGTATCTGTTGCTCAGGTCTTTCGGCCTGGGGTTCAGGTTGTGGAGTGGGTGAGGGGGTACTGATCTCGTCCGCCACCGTCTCGGTTTCAAGAACCATTTCTTCTACTGCCGGCCGGTCGACCTTCGGGGTGGTCCAGTCTCCAAGCAGCTCCAGGGCTTGACTCATACGGCTGATATCGTCTTGCAGACCTGGGAAGTCGGTGGTGACGGTTTCGATCTTTTGAAAATGTTTGAGAGCTTCAGCAGGTTCTCCCTTGTGCTCAAATTCCAGAGCCGTGGAGTAAAGTGATTGAGCTTCTTTGATTGCGACCGCAGTTTGTTCGGCCAATGCCTCTATGCCCTCAAAGGAGGTTGTGTTCGGCAGCAGGGATAACTCTTTGTCCAAACCGAAGAACCGTTTCTCAGCCGCCAGTTCGTTGAAATGATCGACATTTATTTCCTCGTCGTCCATTTCACCCACCGGATCACCCGTGAAACCAGGAGGGGACAACTCTTCATCAGCCGATTCCTTTTCGAGTGGTGAGGCTTCGAAATCAAAATCGGCTTCCTCGAAGAGAGCGTCTTCCGCACTTTCCGACGACTCTTCTTTATCGCTTTCACTGTCGTCGACGAAGCTCAAGGCCGGCGCGACATCGTCATCAGCCTCGAGCTCGAATGATTCAAGCAGGTCTTCCTCGACCTCATCGTCTGTATCTTCGAGCAGGGAGGTGAAATCTTCTTCGGAGGCAGGACTCAGTGCGGGTGATATCGAATCGGTATGATCAGCGACCACACCATTATCTTGAGCGCCGTCTGCCGATGAAAAATTCTCTGCGTACCACTGGGCTGCCTCCTCGTTGAAGGCATTTGTGGTTGAATAGTGAGCACCGCTGATCATTTCACCAATATGGGAAATGAGATCACTTATCGAGCGGTTCTTTTCCCAGAAATCGCCGATGCAGATCGCGGCAGGATCAAAGTCTGGGTGAAATATCGGGCTTTTGGGTTTGCAGCTCGGGGGGAAATGTGGATATCCAAACGGTATGCTTATGGCGATGGTGTGGCTGCTGACTTTTTCCACAGCCCCTTCATCCGTCTTTTGGAGCCCTTCGACGTTGTAAGTGACTTCATATTTTTCTGGCGGGTTTCCATTGACGGGAACGACGGTAACGCGAGGATCATCGGCAAAGGTCTGGGTTATTTGCTGATTGATTGCTTCAAGCTGTTCCGTCGCGATTGCCATAAACAAACACCCATTGAATGAAAGGGAAGAGAAGAGGTAATCAGTTCAATATTATAGCATTTTCCACCACAAGAGAAATTTTTTTTATGCTTATTTTCAGCTCAGGTTTAGAAGGGTTCCAGTTCCAGAATATGCATGAACCGCTCGACATGAAATTTGGCGGTGAGCCGCTTATTCTTGAAGGCGATGAGGTCGACTCCGGCATTTTCGGTGTGTTTTTGATCTACCTCCGAGTCGCCAACGAAGATCGTCTCTTCGGGCCGGCAGTCAAAATGTGAAAAGATCTTCAGCAGCGCATCCGGCGCCGGTTTGGGATTTGGCACATCCATCGCGGTCACCACCAGTTCGAAATATGGAGTGAGACCGTGGGATTCCAATAGCGGCTTCATCGTCGTCGTCCGGTTGGTTGAGATAGCCAGGTGATACTGGGGTTTGACGATATCGAGAAATTGCTTCAGATCGGGCTCGATGATCATGTGGGACAAATACGGCGTATAACTGTGCGTCTCCCGAAAGCGGTGCACTGCTTCGAGATCGGTGGCCGAATACTTCTGGAAGATGTGGGACACCGAGTCGGTGACGCTGTGGCTGTGCACGTAGTCGAGTTCCTGGTTATCCATGGGTGGGTAGTTGAAGGCTTTCAACAGGTCGTTGTAATAGATCCGATTAGCCTCCCTGGAATCGAACAGAACCCCGTCGCAGTCAAAAACGATCAGCTTGAGCATTGCAGTGTGTCTTGTTTCAATGGCAGTGGTTCGATCATCGATCGAATAAAAGTTTCTCTATGAAGTCCAGGGCGAATTCAAGCAGTCGCTCGTCATCCTCAAAGACTGAATCGGGAACGGTCAATGGTGACTCGATCTTATTGTCCGCGAGCCGGGCGCGGAAGGTATCCAGATCATAGAGCGCCAGTTTATAGAGGGCCAGTTGGGTGCCGGATAGCCGCATTCCCCCCTTAATCTTCTGGTGCTGGGTGATGGCGGTGAGCCTGTCGTTGAACAGGTTGAATGGAGCCAGTTCCTGGGAGTTCATGAAACTCTTTGCCGTCTGTACGGTCTTTTCCTGAAAGCCCTTGCAGTGCGGTTCCCGCAGCAGGACAAACTGCTCGTTTACCTGACCCTGTTCACGTGTCGTTCCACGACCAAGGGGATACGTTCGGCAGGCACCAGGCCGGTGGGGATAAATCGTGCAGCCGGCGTCGTTGACGAACACACAGCTGGCCTTGCCGTCATCAACCATGGTCAGGAAAAAGCGCGGAAAAGTATCCTCGGGGGTCAGTTCCTCGATAATGTAGCGCTCGTGGAGTTCGGCCGAGTCGAGTCCCGTGGCCAACCGCAGCCTGAGCACATCGTATGGGCTGAGGGCCAGCTCAAGCTCTCTGCAGCAATGGGTGAAACAGCTTACCCTGTTGTGGCAGAGAAAGGAGAACATCTCCCCCGGGTTCAGCCGGGAGATCTGTTCAGAAAATTTACTATCTGCCATACTTCCTCAGGCCGGTTTCCGTTTCCAGAAGGTGAGCAGCGGGCTGGCGATGAATATTGATGAATAGGTTCCGATCAGTACTCCCATCAGAAGTGCAAAGGAGAAATCATGAATGACCGAACCGCCAAACAGGAAAAGAGACAGCAAGACCATCGCCGAGGTAAGCGAGGTGACGATTGTCCTGCTGATCACCTGGTTGACGCTGTCGTTGATGACCTCGGTGGAGAGACGGAACTTCTCCATCTTTTTCATGTTTTCCCTGATACGGTCAAAGACGACCACCGAGTCGTTGAGCGAATAGCCCGCCAGGGTGAGCAGCGCAGTCACGATCAGAAGGGTGATTTCGACGTTGAAGAGCCAGCAGATTCCCAGGACGACCAGCACGTCATGAAATGTTGCCGCTGCTGCCGCGAGCCCAAAACTGATATCGAATCGGAAGGCCAGATAAATGATTACCCCGGCCAGGGAAATAAGGATTGCCTGAATGGCCTTGTTGCGCAGCACCGCACTCACGCTGGAGCCGATTTCAGACTGTGATTCGAGCACAAAACCGGTGTCGGCCAATTCGCGGTCGAACAGCTCATTGACCTGGTCGCTGAGATTGGCGACCACCGCCTCGGATTTTTTCACTTTGATGATCAGCCGGTTCTCGTTCTCGACTTCCTGCAGGTTAACGCCTTCCATACCGTTGCGGGTGAAAACCCCACGAACTTCGGCCATGGTAAATGGCTGAGCGGCTTTGTACTGGAGCAGTGATCCACCGGAGAAATCGACCCCTAAATTGGCACTGCCTCGGACTATCTGGAAAAATGCGATGAGACCGATGAGCACCAGGACGCCGGAAATCGAGAAAGTGATGGTCCGAACCTTCATGAAATCGATATTTGGCTTCTTGGTGAATTGCAGAAACTTGAGGTTGGTGATGACCCGTTTGGCGGTGAGAAAGTCAAATACCAGCCGTGAGCAGAACAGGGCAGTGAAAAGGTTGAAGATGATGCCCAGGCTCAGGGTGACGGCAAACCCCTTGATCGGACCGGTACCGAAAAGAAACAGGGCAAGGGCGGTAATCAGGGTGGTGACCTGGGAGTCGACGATGGTCCACAAGGCCTTGCTGAAGCCCCCGTCGATACTTGATCTGACCGGTTTGCCAAGGGCATACTCCTCCCTCATCCTCTCGAAAATCAGGACATTGGCGTCAACCGCCATACCTATGGAGAGGACGATACCGGCGATACCCGGCAGGGTCAGGGTGGCGTTGAGTATGGCCAGACCCGAGAACAGAAACAATATGTTCAGAGTCAGGGCGAAGTTGGCGATGAGCCCTGAGAGCCGGTAGTAGATGATCATGAATCCCAGGACCAGCAAAGCTCCGAATATACCGGACGTCAATCCTTTCTGAATGGAATCTTTACCCAGGGTCGATCCCACCGTCATGTTCTGAATGACATCGACAGGTGCGGGAAGCGCACCGACTCGAAGGACGATTGCCAGGTCGGAGGCATCCTCGTGGGTGAAACTGCCGGAAATCTGGGCTGAGCCGCCCAGAATCCGTTCCCGGATCACCGGTGCCGACTTGACCACCCCGTCCAGTACGATGGCCATCCGGCGGCCCACATTTTTTTCGGTAAGGGTGGCGAACACCTTGCCCCCCCGGGAAGTCAGATCCAGGCTGACATAGGGTTCGTTGAAGGTACCCCCGATGCGGACCTGGGCATTTTTGACCATGTCTCCGGTCATCAATACCTTGGTTTCGAGCAGGAGGGGGCGGGAGCTCTCAAGCCCGGTCTGATTGTCCACCAGCCGCTCGAAATAAATGGCCGTGTTGGCGGGCAGCGATCCGGCCAGCATGCGGTTCAACTCCCTGACCTCGTCCCGCTCCTGCCATTTGCCAGACCATTGGCCCGAATCCACTGCATTGGCGACCAGTTGATCGATGTTTACGCCTTCACTCTCGGCCACCAGTTTGAATTCCAGCTGGGCCGTATCGCCGAGCAGCTTCATGGCCCGTTCAGGATCCCTGATGCCGGGCAGCTGTATGACTATTTCATCGGCTCCCTGGCGGATGATCACCGGCTCGGCGACACCGAACTGATCGATCCTGTTCCTGATGATTTCCAGTGACTGGGCCACCGCATTGTTCTTGATGAAGTCTTTTCTCTCCTGGCTCAGTCGCAGCGTGATGCGCGGGAAGCTGCCATCTTGCGCATCCACCTGGACCTCAAGTTCTTCGTCGAAGCCGTCCTGAATAATCTCCTGGACCTTGTCCACCGCACTGGTATTGGGCAAGGTGAAAATAATGGTGTCCTTGGTGGCTGACTTGGTCTGAACCGCGGTTACCGATTCTTCGGCGAGGGTGTCCTTGAGGTCGTTGGCAGCAAGCTCCAGAGTGTTCTCTTCTGCTTTCTGGAGGTTGACCTTGAGAACCAGATGCATGCCGCCCTGCAGGTCGAGCCCCAGGCGAAGTCCTTCCGGTGCCATGTATTTTTTCCACCATGACGGGGTATTGGCATAAAATGAAGGCACGACCGTGACGACGGCAAGCGCAATGAGAAAAAAGACAAGTCCAAGTTTTACTTTTAAGCCGGTATTCATAGTTTTTTCCGAAAGGAATTATTCATAGCCAGATTGTCCTCTCCCTCTCCTCGCTTTGTGTAGTGCCGTGCCGGGGTGTTGACCACCACCCCCGGCTTGTCGCCCGTTCAATGGGTATTCGGGCGTGTAGGACTTCTGTCGCTATGATCTGTAAATATCAAATGCTGAAAATCCAGCCCAGCGATTATACCGTAATGCCCGAATCTTGCAAGGTTTCAACGGATTTTGTTCGGTCAGTGGGGCGCCGTCGACTCACTTTTGCCTCATGACCGCGTCATCCTCCTGCAGTCAGCGGAGTGAATTGATCTTAATTGCCATGCAGGCAGCGCCAAAGCCGTTGTCGATATTTACCACGGCCAGACCCGGGGCACAGCTGTTCAGCATGCCAAGCAGAGCCGCAAAGCCGCCGATGCCGGCGCCGTAGCCCACCGAAGTCGGCACCCCGATCACCGGACAGCGTACAAGCCCGCCGACAACACTGGGAAGCGCTCCTTCCATGCCGGCCACAACGATAATCACTGCTGCGTTCTGCAGCAGCTCGTGCCGGGCGAGGATACGATGCAGTCCCGCCACCCCGGCATCATAAATGGTGCGGCATGGATGGCCAAGCGACTCAATGGTGACCCGAGCCTCTTCGGCGACTCCCAGATCAGAGGTGCCGGCGCACACCACCACGACCTCTCCAATGATCTCATCGGGCTCCGCCTTCGCAGATCCGTGCTGGAGGATCCGAGCCTGATCATGATAGGTTAATTGGGGGATCCGCTCCATGACTGCTGATGCTTTCTGGGAATCGACTCTGGTAACCAGTACGGGGCCATCCTGCTCGAGCATGGCGGAGGCGATGGAGATAATCTGGTCTGCACTTTTTGATTCGCCGAAAATTACTTCGGGAAGCCCGGTGCGCAGTTGACGCTGGTGATCGATGCAGGCTCCGTCCACCGATTCGGCCGGAAATTTTGCCAACTGCTCAAGTGCACTATTGACATCGAGGTTACCGCTGCGGACTGCTTCAAGGAGCTGCTCCAGATTCTTAGTATTCATTTTTACCTGTCTTCTATCTTGGGAGTGGCTGGCGAGCCAGCTATTTTAACCATGTTCTAACTGCTTGGCTTTCATCCGGAAACGAGGAATGTTACTTCAAGATCGACTACAACGGAGAAATCGGAATAGAGGGCCGTTTCGGATCGCAACTACCTTAGCACGAGCCTAAATCAAGGTAAAGGATTCCTGTCCTTGTTTACCGCAGAGGTTGATTCTGGTACACTGCAGCCCTGCCAGGGCTCCCTTGAAAATTGCCTATGGGCTCAATCTCCGCGTCGCGCGGAATAATTTCATCGGCGGGCGTAATTCGGCCTTTGGTAGAATTTTCTGGCGCTACCTGATCTTGACCTGCTTTAAGGATAGCCTCGTTAATTATTTGAAAATATTGCCAAATAACCCTGTTTGTGTGTTTGGGTCTGACGGTATCGTTAATAAAAGGAATCCACAGTAATGCAGAAGCTTCCCGAGTATATAACCAGCCTCATGCAGCCTGATGTGTATGAGCATCAAGTTGACGAAGTTCGCCTCATACAGACCCACATCTCTTATGTGCTCATTGCCGGAGAGTTTGTCTATAAGTACAAAAAACCGATGAATTTCGGATTTCTTGATTTTTCCACCCTCGACAAACGGGGACACTACTGCCTCCAGGAGATTACTCTGAACCGGCGGCTGTGCCCGGAAATTTACCTGGAACGTGTGGCGGTTACTTCATCACCTGATGGGTATATGTTGAATGGCGAGGGTGAAATCGTCGAGTACGGGGTGAAAATGCGCCGTCTGGAGGAGGAACGGATGATGGGGCTGGTTTTGGCTGCAGGGGCTCTGACCACTGACCATCTCGACCAGATCGTCGACACCCTGGTACCCTTTTATGAGTCCGCCGAGGTTAATGATGAGATACGATCTTACGGTGGTACCGAGACCGTTGCGGTCAACGTGGTGGAGAATTTCGAGCAGACCGAAGCGTTCGTCGATGGGCCGGCTCTCGGCCGGGAGCAATTCGAGCAGATCAAAGCCTACGCCCTGGGTGTCCTCAATCAAAAGCATCGGTTCGATAAAAGAATAGAAGACGAGAGAATAAGAGACTGCCACGGGGATTTATACTCGGCCAACATCTGTCTCAGCGATAAGGTCTATGTGTTCGACTGCATCGAGTTCAACGACCGTTTTCGCTACAGCGATGTGGCTGGCGACATCGGGTTTCTGGCCATGGATCTCGATTTCCATGGCCATGATGAACTGGCCGAATATTTCGTGGCGTGCTACGTGGAGCGTTCCGGCGACCGCGGGCTACTCGATCTGATCGCCTTTTACAAGTGTTACCGGGCCTACGTTCGCGGCAAGATCAACCTGTTCACCGCGGCAGATACCGGCCTCGACAACGCAACCAGATCCGACTGCACGGCCCAGGCGAAACGCTATTTTGAACTGGCCCAGCGCTATGCCCGAGAAGACAGCTAAACCATTACTGGTTGTTTTTATGGGTCTGACCGGTTCCGGGAAAAGCTATCTGGCAGAACGCTGGTCGGTCGCCAGGGGATATCCCAGCTTCAACAGCGATCAGATCAGAAAAGAGCTGGCCGGGGTGGCGCCGGAGAGCCGGCATCACGTCCCATTTAATGTGGGATTATACAGTCCTGATATGACCCACCGTACCTACGGGGAAATGTTGAACCGCGCGGCAGAGGCCGTATCCCGGGGTGCATCCGGTGTGGTACTGGACGGCTCCTACGGGGCCGAAGAACAGCGGCGTCAGATCATTGAGGCGATGGCAGACCAATGCGATATCTATTTTGTCCATTGCCACTGTTCTGAGCTGGTGGTTAAATCGCGTTTCCAACTTCGTGCTGCCGATACCCAGGCGGTCTCGGACGGCCGCTGGGAAATATATCAGGGACAGAAAAAGAACTTCGTGGTCCCGGAGCAGGTCGAAGGAGAATCCCTTCTGCACCTCGACACCGATGATCGCGCCGAAGCCCTGCTGGCCCGGGTCGACCGTTTTGTCGAGGGCAGCTGAAACAGTAAACAACGGATCTGCGCATCCGTAAAAAAAACTAAAAGAAAGCCATGGTGAGCAGCGTGTACAGAAGGATTTACTTTATCAGGTTTCCCAAGGAAATCAGTGACAAACCGATCATATACCGGTTGATCAAGGAATATGACATCGAGGTCAACATTCTGCGGGCCAATATTCTGCCCCAGCGAGAGGGTATTCTGATAATTGAGATGGCTGGAGCCAAATCGAACATAAAGGATGGACTCGAGTATCTCGCACAGCTGGGGGTGAACATCGAGCGGCTGGCCACGAGAATCCGCCGCGACGAAGAACGCTGCTTTCAGTGTGGGGCCTGTACCGGCGTCTGCCCGGTGGATGCGCTTTACATACGGCGCGAGGACATGGCCGTGCTCTTTGACGCCGATAAATGTACCGGTTGCAACCAGTGCGTCTTGATTTGCCCGGTAAGGGCCATGGAGATGTCACTCGGCGAAGAGTGGCTCGAATCCGATGGTGTCACTAAAGCGCCACTATTCTCCTGATACCGAGGCTGCAATTATTGAGTGGTGAGCAGTGGCGGTCCGGAGGGATATCAGTCCATGAAATCCATCCAGTCCGGCAAGGAGAGATTTTTGAACCAATGGCCGATTCCATATTTCGGTGGCGTGCCCGCTTCGATCAGCTCGAGAATTTCCCGGGCCTGGGGCGCCACTTGTGAATCGGGATACATGGCAAGAATGTAGTTGAGCCTCGTTTCTGCCTGGGAATATTTCTTGGTGCGCAGATAGAACTCAACCACGCTGAATTCGTGGTTGACCAGAAATTGAGTGGCGGCCTGGATACGGGCTCTGGCTTCGTTGGTATACGGTGAATTGGGAAAGGCTCGGAGCAGTTCCTCGAAGGCCTGTATCGATTCGATTGCACCGCTGGTATCCCGGTCGATTCGACCGATCCGGTTGTAGCTGCACATCCCCTTCTGATACATTACATAGGCGATGGCCTCGTTGGTCGGGTGACGTTCTTCGAATTCCCTGTAGAGCACCAGCGCCTCTTCGTAGCGCTCCATATAGTAGTTGCTGTCCGCCGCTTTGAGCTCGGCGAGCGGTGCCTGGGGGCTGAAAGGGTAGCGGTCGAGTATCTCGTTGAAATAGTCGATTGCCAGAAAATACTTACCGATGTTGAATTCTTCCATTCCCTTGATGATCAGCTGCTCGGCCGGCAGAGAAACCTCGGCCTTTTCTTCGATCCGAAATGTCTCTTTGACTTTGGTGCAGCCCGAGGCAAGCACGAACAAGGAGAGAATCACCAGAGATGAAACATACCGAGATGTCCGACTCCCGGACGTGGTAGGAGCGCATTTTCCTTCAATCATATGACCGTCTGTCTCAATTTTCAGACTTGGTTTTCAGATAATGGTCTGCCGCGACCACCGAGTTCGCCCCTTCACCGCAGGCATTGACGACCTGGCGCATGAGCTTGCTCCGTATATCGCCGGCTGCGAAGACGCCGGGAATTGAGGTGAGGGTTTCGCTGTCAGTGGGAATGAACCCCCATTTGTCGGCTTCGAGCTGTTCAAGGGGCAGCATTTCGTTGTTCGGGGTGATGCCGATCAGTATGAAAACACCCTGTACTTCAAGTGTCGAGGTGTTCCCGTCGTTGTCGACCAACTGCAGCCTTTCCACCTCTTTATCGCCCTCAATTGCGGCCACCCGGGAATTCCAGACGTAATCGATCTTTTTGTTGGCAAAGGCGGTTTCCTGCAGGATTTTAATGGCGCGCAACTCGTCGCGTCGATGGACGATTGTCACTTTGGAGGCAAATCTGGTCAGGTAATCAGCTTCCTCGACGGCCGTGTCGCCGCCGCCGATCACGGCGACGTGCATGTTCCGGTAAAACGGGGCATCACAGGTACCGCAATAGGAAACTCCTTTACCGGCCAGTTCAGCTTCACCGGGGATGCCCAGTTTGTTGGGGCTGGCGCCGGTACAGATAATCAAGGCGTCGCAGGTAATCTCTTTGCCGTCATAGAAAACAATGCGCTTGGCGTCGGGATCGTCGAGATTGACCGAGGCGACTTCCTTGGTCATGATGTTGACGTCGAACCGTTTGGCATGGGCAGTCATCTTGTCCATCAGGTCGAAACCCGAGACCCCATCGGGAAAACCCGGATAGTTGTCGACCCAGTCGGTGGTCAGCACCTGTCCTCCCGGTGCCCCTTTCTCGATCAGCACATGATCTATACGTGCCCTGGATGCATAAAGCCCGGCAGTGAGTCCTGCCGGGCCTGCACCCAGAATGACCAGCTCATAATGGCTTTTTTCAATTGTCATAAAATTTGGATAAATGTTACCTCAAGCAAATTAGAGGGCTTTGTTGATCAGGTCGACGAGCTGCGTCTTGCCGACGGCACCGGTAATCTGGTCAACCACTTCACCGCCTTTGAAAAGAATCAGGGTGGGGATCGCACGAATACCGAATTTGCCGGGGGTAACGGGATTGTCGTCAACGTTCATCTTGGCAATGGAGATTTTTCCTTCGTATTCATCGGCCAGTTCCTCGACGACGGGGCCGATCGCTTTACAGGGTCCGCACCAGGGAGCCCAGAAATCGACCAGAGTCGGCTGCTCCGAGCCTATGGCTGAATCAAATTCGGCATCATTTAACTGCTGGACTTTATCGCTGGCCATATTTTCTCTCCTTCGGATGAATTTAATATTATTTTCGAATGGTTATTGTAGACCCTGTAGGCCCTTAAAAGCTCGTCCAGTTTACCTTCTGGCCGTCCTACTGACAAGCAAAAACTGGGAAGCCTGCGGGGTCCATTTAATTTGGGTGGTACTTTGTGCATAAATCGTTAAAGATCAAGGGTGACGACGGGTTTGACATTGAAAAGAGGGCCATGATATAGTGGCCCTTCGTCTACCACATGAGGGCGAAGACGTAAATAATCCAAATGATAACAACTGTCTGGTGTAATCAGGAGGCCATTCGGCGATTGACAGACAGCCAGAGGAGCAGAGAATATGAACAGAGCACAGTCACAACAGATGTTCGAAAAAGCCTGTCAGGTAATTCCAGGAGGAGTTAACAGCCCGGTGCGAGCCTGCCGCTCGGTCGGCTGTGAGCCGCTTTTTATCAGTAGTGCCCAGGGGGCGAGGGTAACCGATGTCGATGGCAACGAATATATCGATTTCGTCTGCTCGTGGGGCCCGATGATTGGTGGACATGCCCACCCGGATATTGTTGCAGCGGTTGAAAAAACGGCGTCTCAAGGCACCAGTTTCGGGGCTCCGACACCCTCGGAGATCAGCCTTGCCTCGATGGTGGTCGAGGCGGTTCCCTCCATAGAGAAGGTACGGTTCGTCAATTCAGGGACCGAAGCGACCATGAGCGCCATTCGGCTGGCCCGGGGGTTCACCGGAAAAAATGTCGTGGTCAAATTTGACGGCTGTTATCATGGCCATGCCGATTCCTTTCTGGTCAAAGCCGGATCGGGAGTTGCCACGCTCGGTATCCCCGGGAGCCCCGGCGTCCCGGAGGACATCGTCAAAAACACCGTGTCGATCGCTTACAACGACATGGCCCTGCTCGAGAAGACGCTGCTCGACGACTCCCTCGACATCGCCTGTCTGATTATGGAGCCGGTGGCCGGAAATATGGGCTGTGTCGTCCCGGACCGCGCCTTTCTGGAGCGGGTACGCTCGCTGACCAAGGAACGGGATATCGTGCTGATCTTTGACGAGGTGATCACTGGATTCAGGTTGGCATACGGCGGCGCCCAGGAGTATTTCGGCATCACTCCCGACCTGACCTGTCTCGGCAAAATCATCGGTGGCGGGCTGCCGGTCGGGGCCTATGGGGGCCGGGCTGAAATCATGGATCAGATTGCCCCCGACGGCCCGGTCTACCAGGCCGGAACGCTGTCCGGCAATCCTCTGGCCATGGCAGCCGGTATCGCCACCCTCAAGATGCTCCAGAAACCAAACTTTTATGAAGCCCTCAACGGCAAGGCTGCCGATTGCGCCGGCCGCTTGAAAGAGATAGGGCAGAAATCCGGACTGGCCGTCCAACTCAACCACATCGGATCGCTGATGACCGCCTTTTTCACCGATCGGGAGGTGGTTGATTTCGATTCGGCGATGTCGGCCGACACCGATCGCTACGGGGAACATTTCCGCAATATGCTGTCCCAGGGAATCTATCTCGCACCGTCGCAGTTTGAAGTGGCATTCATCTCCTCGGCGCATGGTCCGGAAGAGCTGGAAAAGCTGGCAAAAATGACTGAATGGTCATTCAAAAAAATAGCGGAAAAGTAAAAAATCCATTGACTTTGAACAGGAGGCGTGCTACCAAACGCTTTGGAATTCGAGGCACGATTTCCAGGGTTTTGACGGGGTGACAGAGATGTCCGATTTCAAGAAAGAAATGATGTTTCTTCTGGGGCATTACGGTCACATCGGCATAACCTTCGTCGCTTCAATTTTCCTCGGTATGGGTGGAGGGATTTTGCTGGACCAGAAAGTGTTCGATGGTCGCACGGCTCCCTGGTTCACCTTTATCGGGCTGGCATTCGGGATAGCCGCCGGTTTCAAGAGTCTGTTCGATATTCTCTGGAAAAGCAGCAAGGATCTGGAGAGAGACAAGAAGGACTCGGAAGACTGAGCGTGGAAGATAAGCTGTCCCTGAAAAGGATGCTGGTACTGAGCTGGCTGTACCTGGCCATTCTGGTAATCGGATCATGGGTGATGAGTTCATGGTCGTTTGCCTGGGGGGTTCTGGTTGGCGGGGTCATCTCCATCGCCAGTTTCCTGGTTTCCTACCGGGAGGTGAGGCGGTTTTTCGAGACCCACGAACTGCAGCAGGGACAATCGGCCGGGAAGAGTAAATTTACGAAACAGGGTTTGATCCTAAAGTTCTGGCTTCGGTTATTGTTGATCGGACTGGTACTGTTTTTCTTTATCAGATTCAGCAGTATCAACGTGTTCGGTCTGATTCTGGGGCTGACAACGGTAGTGTTCACCATCACACTCTCAGCGCTGGGAGTTGTCTGGGGATACTACTTCAGCAGGAGGTAAAAAAAGGTTATGGAACATCCGATATTGTTCATTTCCGTCATCCTGGAAGCACTGGGACTGCCGGTACCGCACGGACCGGTGGGGCACACCTTCCTGGAGCAGATTTGCGCACCGTATATGACCTATACCTGGCTGGTCATGGCCTTTCTTTTCTTTGTGGCCAAGCTGACCGTGAGCAACCTTGAAATGGTACCGGGCAAGGGCCAGAATTTCTGGGAAATCGTTATCGGCGGTCTGGACGAATTTTTCGCCGACAACATGGGCAGGAAACTGACCGATCAGTTCTTCCCCATGCTGACCACCTTCGGGCTCTACATTGCGGTGGCCAACCTTATCGGTCTGATCCCCGGCTTCATGTCTCCGACGTCCAGTCTGAATACCACGCTGGCGCTGACCATCATCGTCTGGGTAAGCCACCACTTCATCGGTTTTCGCGAGCATGGGCTGAGTTACTACAAGCACTTCATGGGTCCCATGTGGTGGCTGGTGCCGCTGATGCTGCCCATCGAACTGATCAGTAACTTTGCCAGGCTGATCTCGCTTTCCGTTCGTCTGTTCGGCAACATCATGGCCAAAGAAGCGCTGCTCGGAATTCTTTTCATGCTGGCCGGGGCGTTTTTCGCACCGCTGCCAATCATGCTGCTCGGCGTTCTGGTTTCTCTGGTTCAGGCGATGGTATTCGTTCTGCTGGCGGTGGTCTATTTCGGTCAGGCCCAGGAACACGCCCACTGATTCGGTTCAATGGTTGTTATCCATTTAAAGAAATTATTAAGGAAGAAGGCCAAACAAACTAACTTTTACAAGGAGAAAACAAAATGGAAGGAAATCTGCAACTCGCATTGATTTGTATCGGCGCTGGACTTTCCATCGGTCTTGCCGCAGTCGGCGCAGGTATCGGTATCGGTCTCGTCGGCCAGGGCGCCACCACCGGTCTTGCCCGTAATCCCGAAGTACAGCCGAAACTGATGGTGTTCATGATTCTCGGTATGGCGCTGGCCGAGTCAGTTGCTATTTACGGTCTTGTTATTTCGCTGATCCTGCTCTACGCGAATCCGCTTATGTAGTTTGATTCGTATATCTCGCACCCCCGTGGGTGCTGAAAAGGGCCGCAGATTATCTGCGGCCCTTTTTTTTTATTGATGAGTGGCTGCTTACCTTGCCAACGCAGAGGCGCGGACGGTTGAGTTCGTCTGGAGGAAGGGGTCACAATACGTATCTTGTCCCCCTGGAGCAAGATACGTATTGTGTTCCCATAATGTGGTCCGAGTCTCTAGAGTTTCTCGTAACCGATTCACCGTTATCAACCCAAAAATGAACGAAGCAGATCTGATAATTGAACCCCGCCGGGGGAAAAAGGAGAAGCCTCTACCATCCCGTGTCCTGCTGGTCGTCAATCCCACAGAAGCCGACTATGCGCTGAATAGTTTCAAGCCCTTCACCGGCGAGCGCAGATCCTTGTATCAGACCACCCTGCTGGTCGACAGAGATCAGTCCCTGTGTCTGGCCGGACCTGCGCTTGGAGCTGCTGCAGCGGTACTGGTCTTGGAGAAACTCATTGTCCTGGGAGTAGAGGAAATATGGTTGCTGAGCTGCTGCGGCTCGCTCGACCCCGCCCGGTCAATTGGCGATGTGGTACTGGCCACCGGGGCAGTGAGTGGAGAAGGGGTCTCGCGCTACTACTCGAAAAATAAACTGACGGTGCCTGGGGGGGCGGCAACTGGACAACTCGAGAAATTTGCACGCCACGACCGGGACGAATTGTATCGGGGTATCATCTGGTCGACCGATGCCCCTTATCGCGAGCGCCGATCGGAACTCATCGAATTGCAGGAGCGCTATGGTGTTGTCGGCATAGATATGGAATTCAGTGCCTTGTGCACGGTGGCGGCCTGTCGTGGAGTCAGTATCGGGGCGCTCTTCGTGGTCTCTGATATGCTCTGGACCAGGAACTGGAAGCCCGGTTTTGCCGCCCGCGAATTCACCGAATCATGCCGCCGCCTCATTGATCGGCTGTTGGCTCACCGCCATCAAAAGGAGACCTTCTCGTGAACCGAACTTTTCACCTGGTAAGCCTCGGCTGTCCTAAAAATCTGGTTGACAGCGAAGTGGTGTACGGCCTCCTTGAAAAGGGAGGCTGGCAGAGCGTCGAGGATCCCGAGGGTGCTACCGTGCTGCTGATCAACACCTGCGGGTTCATTCAGCCTGCAGTCGAGGAGAGTATCGAGGAAATCCTCCAACTGGCAGCTTACAAATCAGCAGATCCCGATAAGAAGCTGGTGGTCATCGGCTGCCTGGTTCAGCGCTACCGGGAAAAGCTCGAGGCCGAGCTGGAAGAAGTCGACCTGTTCGTGGGCACCGAGGGGGTGGTGCAGGCGGTGTCTCTTCTTGACGGTCTGGTTGAAGGAACGTTGACCGATTCGCTGGTTATCTCCGATCCATTCCTGATGACCTCGGCGCTGCCGCGCAGAAGATCTACGCCATTCTTCAGGGCCTGGCTGAAAATTACCGAGGGATGCGACAACCGCTGTTCCTATTGCATGATTCCGGCAATACGCGGAAGGCTCAGGAGCAGGAGCGAGGAAGATCTTGTCGAAGAAGCGAGGATGCTCGGTGCCGATGGCGTCCGAGAACTGTCGCTGGTGGCCCAGGATTTGACCGCCTACGGCACCGATCTTTACGGGGAACGTCGGCTTGAGTCGCTGGTTCGAAAGCTGCTGGATGGTACCTCGGTGGACTGGATTCGTCTGCTCTATCTGTATCCATCCACAGTGGGTTCTGAGCTTCTCGATATCATTGCTGAAAATCCCAGAGTAGTGCCTTATCTCGATATTCCACTACAGCATGTCAGCAGCAAAGTTCTGAAAGCCATGAACCGGCGCTACAGCCGCGAACAGGCAATCGATCTGGTTGCTCAGATTCGCGAAAGAATCCCGGATGCGGCACTGCGTACCACCCTGCTTCTTGGTTTTCCCGGTGAAACGGAGGAAGACGTGCAGGAGGTGGAATCATTTCTGCGCGACACCGAACTCGATCATGTCGGGGTGTTCGCGTACGCCAACGAAGAGGGGAGTGCGGCGGAAAAGTTCAGCCACCAGGTTGAAGAAGAGGAGAAACAGGCCCGGCTCCAGAGGATAATAACACTGCAGTCAGAAATATCCCGGCGACGGCTGCAGCGCTTCGTAAGCAGGGTTGAACCGGTTCTTGTCGAAGGGGTAAGCAAGGAAACAGACCTGCTGCTGGAGGGCCGTACACGCTATCAGGCGCCGGATATCGATGGCTGCGTGTTGATTAATGAGGGGGAAACACGCTCCGGTGAAATCGTGAGGGTCGAAATCACCGAAGCGCAAACCTATGACCTGGTGGGTCGGATAGTGTGATGCACTATCGGACGGGGGCGAGAGTGAGAAAACGGCGCTTACTTATTTTTGTTCACCTGCTCGCGTAAATCTTTGCCCACTTTGAAGAAAGGAAGTTTTTTGGGGCTTACTTTTATTTTCCTGCCGGTTTTGGGATTACGCCCCTCATAGGAACCGTACTGTTTGATGACAAAACTTCCGAATCCCCTGATTTCGATGCTTTCACCACGAGCAAGGGCCTCCGTCATGGTGTCGATAACCGTATTGGTTATCGCAGCAGCTTCTCGATGAGGAATCCCGATGTCCTGAGCCAAAGCCTCAATCAATTCCGATTTGTTCATGTGGATACTCCTGTCTGCAATGGTCTATGCGTTATCAGGGATTTCTGCGAACAAACGCCCCACTCGAATAAAACTAAATCAAGAATAAATTCAACTGGTTGTAATTGCAAGCGCAAAATTGCTCTTTCTGCAAAAATAACAAATAGTTAGCAAAAAAACCAGATTTACAGAGACAGATAGCAATAACGTAACTATCTAGATTTAATCAGCTAATTGGGCGTTTGTAAAGGAAAAAGCTACAACAGGACTTTTTTCATATCTTCAGACGCAAGAATGCGATAGGCACCACTTTTCAGTGATCCGAGCTGGAGTTTACCGTAGGCAATTCGCTTGAGGTTGATCACCGGATGGCCGATGGCGGCGAACATTTTGCGTATCTGCCGTTTCCGGCCCTCGTGTATGGTGATCATCAGCAGACAGGCCGCTCCCTGCTTTTTGACTGTTGAAATTGTCGCCGGCCAGGTTTTTTTTCCGTCAATTTCGATGCCCTGCTCCAGTTTTCTGATATCAGCCTTGTTGACCAGACCTTTTACCAGCACCTCATAAGTTTTAGTGCTTTCATGGCGGGGGTGCAGGATTCTATGAGCCAGGTCACCGTCATCGGTGAGCAGCAAGGCGCCTTCGGTATCGATATCGAGTCGGCCCACCGGGAAAACTCGGGCTTCGATGCCTTTGAGCAGGGAGGTGACGATGGGTCGACCCTGGGGATCGGACATGGTGGTCACGTAGCCCTTGGGTTTGTTCAGCAAGATATAGGTATGGGTCTTCCTGGGAGTGACAAGCGCACCGCGGAAGCGAACCTCATGGTGCGCCGGATCAAGTTTGTACCCCATCTCGGTGATAGTTTTGCCATCGACGCTCACGTCTCCCTGACTGATCAGCTGTTCCGCTTTTCTTCTCGAGGCAATGCCGCAGTCAGCAAGATATTTCTGCAGTCTGACGACTTGATTCAGCGCCATTGTCGGGGGATTATCCGGTCAAACTTTTCATCCACCAGCGCCCTGGTCGGGACATCCACCTCGAGGACTTCTGTGTACCAGGGTTTCATCCGGCAGTCGATCACCACCGGGGGGGTCAACCCCACATGATATCTCTTTACTGAGGTGGAGGCGGCGTGGATGTCGGCGGCGGGCTCGAAGCGGGTGAAGAAAGTCCAGAGGAATTCCTGCATGGAGATGGTGGCTTCCGCACTGTCGTCAACCAGCAGGATCACCTGCCAGTCGCCTAATTCCGGGGAACTGGCCAGCCGGCTCGGTAGTTCACTGTCCTGTTCGTAGGGTGCACCTTCAACAACCAGGGTACCCGGGAGAAAGGCGACCGGTTTGTCGCATCCGTGCGGCAGAACGCCGCTGAATGATTCGGGCAGGTTTCGGCGCTTGTCCCGACCGAGCCCCATGAGCATGGCTTTTGATCCTTTGTTGACGGATGGTCCGGTGTAGTCGAGAGTATCCTGAGAGACGTTGGCGAAAATGAACAGGTCGCGCTCCCAGTTGACCCGTTCGAGGACGTGGGTCCAGAGATCCTTGAAATCGGTGATATCGGGGGTCCCGTCGGTGATAATCAGAAACTTGGTCAGAGACAGTTGGCCTTCTCCCAGAATTCTCAGCCCGGCAGCGAAAGATTCTCGTGGGTAACGATCCGCAACTCTGGCCGCGGCCAGACAGTGGAAACCAGTTTCTCCGAAGGTTTTAAGTTCCTTCACCCCCTTCATTACCAGGGGAAAAAGCGGCGAGAGCAAATCCTGGAGATAATCGCCGATGAAGAAATCTTCCTGCCGGGGTCTCCCCACCACGGTGGCCGGATAGATGGCATTGTTGCGGTGATAGAGATGAGAGACCTGAAAGACCGGGTAATCATGTTCCAGCGAGTTGTATCCATAGTGATCACCGAACGGACCTTCCGGCTGGCGTAGTCCGGGAGGTACGACGCCCTTGACCGCAAACTCGGCCTGGGCCACGAGCCGATGACCGCCGCGCGGATCTTTCACCATGGGCAATTTGGAGCCCTGAAGCAGGGAGGTGAGCATCAGTTCCGGGATGTCCTCGGGCAGCGGTGCGATAGCCGACAGCATCAGGGCTGGCGGTCCGCCGATGAACAGGGTGAGCGGCAGGGGCTCATTGATCTGTTCCGCTTCAAAATAGTGATAGCCGCCTCCTTTGTGAATCTGCCAGTGAATGCCAGTGGTAGTGTCGCTGTGTCTCTGAATCCTGTACATTCCCAGATTGTGACTGCCATTCACCGGATGCTCGGTGTACACCAGCGGCAGGGTAACGAACGGACCACCGTCGCTGTGCCATGAGGTGAGCATCGGCAGACTGCTCAGTGTGGGGGGCACCTGGCAGTTTTCCAAGATCGGACCGGTGCTGATATTCTTCAGGCCGATCTTGGCGGCATCATAGAACAGTTTACGGTTTTCCCACAGCTTCGCAGGCGTGGGGGGCATGATGGTTTCAGCGAGGTGGACGATGTCTCTGACGAACTCCTGCGGCCTGCTGCCGAACGCAAGATCTAATCTCTTGGCGGTGCCAAACAGATTGGTTACCACCGGGAAGGTGGAATTCTTCACCTTATTGAAAAGCAGGGCAGGCCCCTGATTGTTGATCACCCGTCGGTGAATTTCAGCGATCTCCAGATAGGGATCAACCTCTTCCTCG
>CBFCWR010000009.1:0-20596 GCA_965601575.1 uncultured Desulfofustis sp.
AAGATTCAATTGTCCATTGTGCAATAAACTGGTACAAAAAGCGAGGAAAAGAGACCTTCCGGCGTCTGCCGTTAACCCTTCGGTACGAGCACGTGTTATCCTCGACTGCTTCGAATCAGCAACCGCTTCTCCCCGATACTGTCCTGAGCATTTATTGCCTCAAGGGTGAACTCACCAGCTTTGACCTCAATATCACTGGTTTTATCGGCAACTGGGAGGATGACGGTTATTCATTTCTTTTCTTCCGGCAACCGGCGGACGAGGCAGTGGAACAGTTGCTTGAAACCCGCCGGGACCTCGTCCTGGAAGACCAGTTCACCATGACCTACAAGGAGTGGCAGGGAGGTTTCGAGGGCCCGGTGAAAATTGGCCGATTTATCCTCTCCCCGCCATGGTTGAAAAAAGTTGCCCAGGGGGATGAAATCGCCCTGAAATTCGATCCGGGACTGGTCTTCGGCAACGGCACCCATCCCACCACGCTTGCCTGCTTGACCGCAATCGAGATTGCCTGTGCAGGGGGCAAAGTAGGGCGTATGCTGGATCTGGGCACAGGCACCGGTCTCTTGGCGCTGGCCGGGGCCAGTCTCGGCTGCCGTCAGGTTCTGGCAATCGACAACAATATGCTGGCCGCCGTTACCGCGTCACAGAATATACGCATCAACAACCTTCAACGGCGCGCTCTGGCCGTTAACGGACTGGCCCAGTCGTTTGCAGATGTACCCGCCGATCTTCTGGTTGCCAACATCGGCTACCCGGTTCTACATGAGTTGCTGACGGCGGAAAACGTGCGCCATCATCGCTGGCTCGTACTCTCCGGATTGCACACCGGTGAAGCTGAAGACATTTTGAAACTATTGGAAAAACTGGAAGTGATAGTGCTCAAGCACTGGCGCAGCGAAACGGTCTGGAACACCCTGCTGGCCATCACTGCAGTCTGATGGTCCTGTCTTTGCTTATTGGGTAAAAGAGATTAGGGTCTTATCCGAAACCAGCACAACCAGCACCCACGCAACAACACATGTCCGAAAAGGCAGAGAATACCAAAGTTTTTCCAGGCACCTCGCGGGCCCTGGCCACGGATCTGTATCAGCTTACCATGGCCCAGGGCTATTTCAGCACGGGTCTCAGCGAACGCCAGGCTATCTTTCACATGTTCTACAGAACCCCGCCATTTGGCGGCAGGTATGTGGTTGCGGCCGGCCTGCAAAGCTTCGCCGAGTGGCTCGAGCACCATACCTACAGCGGGGAAGACATCGATTATCTGTCTTCTTTGAATGGCAGGGACGGTTCACCGCTCTTCACCAAAGATTTTTTAAGCTACCTCAGCCGTTGGAAATTTCGAGGCTCCATCGAGGCCGTCCCGGAAGGGACTATCATCTTTCCACACGAACCCATGGTCCGGGTACGTGGACCACTGCTCGACAGCCAGATAATCGAGACGACCCTTCTCAACCTGATGAACTTCCAGACCCTGGTAGCCACCAAGGCCTCCAGAGTGAAGTTGGCGGCAGGCGAAGACGAGGTGCTCGAGTTCGGACTTCGGCGGGCGCATGGCTACGATGGTGGTCTCTCGGCCAGCCGAGCGGCCTTCATCGGCGGGGTAGACGCCACTTCCAATGTGCTGGCGGGGGCCCGGTTCGGCATTCCCGTGAGGGGTACCCACGCCCACAGCTGGGTTATGGCGTTTGACGACGAGCCCCAGGCTTTCGCTGCCTATATCGATCTATTTCCCCATAATTCGGTGTTGCTGGTCGATACCTTCAATACCCTGGAAGGAGTAAGAAACGCCATCGAGGCGGGACAGAAGCTCAGACAAATGGGCAGCGATCTGATGGGGATACGGCTGGATTCGGGCGATCTGGCCTACCTCTCCAGCCAGGCACGGAAACTGCTCGACGAACACGGATTTACCGGGACCAGAATCGTAGCCTCCAACGATCTTGATGAACGGCTGATTACCAGCCTCAAGAGTCAGGGAGCTCCGATCAACACCTGGGGGGTCGGCACCAAATTGGCCACCGCTTTTGACGAACCGGCTCTTGGAGGAGTGTACAAACTGGCAGCTATCGAGAACAGGAACGGTGAAACGGTGGAGCGCATAAAGCTCTCCGAACAGGCTGCCAAAAGCTCGCTGCCGGGCTGCCTCGATATCGCCCGGCTGAAGCAGGGCGATACCAATGCCGGCGATGTTATTTTCGATACCCTGACTGAAGAGCCTCCTTCCACCAGTGAGAAGGTTATTACCATCATCTCGCCCGAGGATCCCTGGCGCCGCAAGATCATCCCCACTAAAAACATCAGTGTACAGCGTCTACTTGTGCCGGTCTTCGAGAGCGGAGTCCGGGTCGGAGCGCGCGAGTCAGTCGCCGCGATGAGGAACAGGTCCCTGTCGGGTATCCAGGAGTTTGACCGGGCGATTTTTCGTTTCGAAAATCCCCACGTGTATCCCGCAGGACTTTCCCAGGATCTCCACGAGCATCGGGAAGAGATGCGAACTCACGAATTCGAGATAATCAAGCGGCGGCTCAGTGAGATCGAAAACAACGGGCATAACAATCAAAAATCCACACCGGGTGCAGACAAATGAAAAAAGCACTGCTCATCGTCGACATCCAGCACGACTTTTTGCCGGGCGGGAGTCTGGCGGTTGAAGATGGGGACGTTATCATTCCTTTTGTTACTGAGCTGATGAAACATGAGGGCCGCTATGAGTTGATTGTCGCCTCCCAGGACTGGCATCCCCCGGGCCATGGCTCCTTCGCCTCGGCGCATCCCGGCTCCAAGCCATTCGAACTGGGCGAATTAAACGGTCTGGAGCAGGTGCTGTGGCCGGATCACTGCGTTCAGGGAGAAGAAGGAGCGCGGATTCATCCCGACATCATGCAGACCTTGATCAGCAGGACTGAAACAGGTCAGCGAAGCCTGATCATCAAGAAGGGGCAGCATTTAGAGGTGGACAGCTATTCAGCCTTTTTCGACAATGCCCGGCGCAACGATACCGGTTTGCACCGGGCGCTGCAGTCCTACGAGATCGATGCGGTCGATATAGTCGGCCTGGCCTTTGACTATTGCGTCAAGTTCACCGCGCTGGATGCGGCTTCGTTGGCCTACTCGACCTCCGTGCTCCTGCAGGGAACCCGATCGGTCGATCCAACCACTGCCGAGGCGACCAAGGCGGAACTCGAGGCCGCAGGTGTGCGCTGCCTCGAGTGAGCCGCGAATGATATAAGCTCACCCGCAGCTGCCGACGATGGTTTATAGAGTCAGTGCAGATGCGGGCTTTTCAGGTTTTTTACAGAAATACGGTGGTTATTTCCGGTACCAGCAGAATAAGTGCCAAAATTATGATCTGCATACACATGAACGGCAAAAAGCCCCTGAAAATATCCGGTAGTGTGATGTGCGGCGGTGCCACCGATTTCAGATAAAAGGCCGCTGGCCCAAAGGGCGGCGATAAGAAGCTTACCTGCATGTTCACGCAAAACAGGATACCGAACCAGACTCTTACCATTGATGGTGAATCGAGACCGCCGGTGAGGCCAAGCTCGTTCATCGGCAGTTTGAGTACAATGGGCAGAAATACCGGCATGACCAGCAGCACGATCCCCGTCCAGTCCATGAAAGCGCCGAGAAACAGGAAGATGACCATCATGACCAGCAGGACACCTATAGTCGGCAGCTCATAACCGACGATCAGGTTTGCCACGTAGGCCGGCCCGCCGGCAATGGTGTAGGCGCCGGCCAGCGCCGTGGCCCCAAGAGTCACCCAGATGATGGTACCGGTCGATTTGAAGGTCCGCATCGAGGCTTCGCGCAGCAGATTAAAAGAGAACTCCTTGCGGATCCAGATCAGGGTAAGAACTGCCAGCGACCCCATGGCCGCAGCCTCGGTGATACCAGTAATACCGCCATAAATAGACCCGAGTACGACGAATACGATGAGCAGAGGCGCCACCATGCCTTTGCTTTTGGCCCAGGCTTCTTTGGCGGTGGCAACGCCCACCAGAAAGAAGATGAAGACGGCCGCCAGAGCAACGATTCCCCCACATACCCACAGCACTGAATTACCTATCAATGCTGTGGTGTCATCGATCATCTTAGGATTGAATCTGGCCCCGACATGAATGTATATCCAGCGCAGGCCGATTATGGCAGCGCCGGTACCCACCAACATGGTCACGATCGTCGGGCCGTAGATGAGTTTATCCTTCACCGTCATCGCATCCGCTGACGGTTCAGGCAGCGGTGCCAGTTCTGGGTTAATCCGCGTACGTACAAGGATATAGATGATGTAGAGGCCAGCCAGCATGAAGCCGGGCAGAAAGGCGGCTTTAAAGAGGGCGTGGATCGAGGTTTCGGTGATCAGGCCATAAAAGATCAGAACGATTGACGGCGGGATCATCGTACCCAGTGAGCCTGACGCGCAAATGGTACCGATGGCCAGGTTCTGGTTATAGCCGAGCCGCAGCATCTGCGGCAGGGCAATGAGACCGAGCAGCACTACTTCGCCGCCGATGATGCCCGACATCGCCGCCATGACAATGGCCATCAAAGCGGTGACCACGGCTATTCCGCCTCGTGTCCTGGACATCCACATGTTCAAACACGAGTACATGTCCCGGGCGATTCCTGAGCGTTCCAGCAGGGTCGCCATGAAAATAAACAGTGGCACTGAGATAAGAACGTAGTTGGTGGTGATCCCGTATAATCGCTGGGCCAGAATATTCATCGGCCCTGTGCCAAAGGAGCGCGATAAAACTCCACTGCCGACCGTCCACTGGGCAAAATCGAATCCATAGATAAATGGGTCGGTGACCAGGGTCGGCTCGAACTTCAGCACCATGACGACCACGGCCAGGAAACCGGAGGCGAATCCCAACGGCATGCCAATGGCCAGCAGGGTCAGCATGCCTATTAATAAGATGAGAGAAATTGTGCCTATATCCATGATGCTGTCCCTAGGATGTCTTTTTTGGGGGATCGCCGGTCAAGATCTCGTCCGGAATAGAGGTCTGTCCTTTGATGATCTCAACTTCCTCTTCGATTTCGTCCATCTCGCTTATGGGTGCAGGAGTCTTGTTGAAATCACGTAACAACCCGTAAATTACCAGGACCACCGCGCCGGAGAGAAAGATACCGATCCCAATCTGCCATTTGAGCGGAACAGCATGGCCTTCCGGTGGAACAATATAGAGATTGAATGCCGCCGTTGAAGCTAAGCCAATAATGACGACACTCACAGAAATATCGAAAATTTTGCGCACCCAGGGCGCCGCGGGCCAATCCCTCACCAGATTGGATATGGCCTGCAGTGCCAGGAAAAACATCACGGTCAGGATCAACGGTTTGTTGGTAGCCGGGATCGGCGGATCAAAGGCGGTACCGAACGTTTCCCAGCGCCAGAATTTGACCTTGGCCTCACCAAAGCCGCCCCAGATAAGGGCAAAGGCGAAAATGGCGACACAGAGCGTCGAGAGAATGTCGAACACCCGTCTCAACCACAATGGTACGATATCGTAAACAATGAAAATGCGGATATGGCTGCGCTGCAGCAGCGCATAGAGACCGGCAGAGAGGTAGATGCCGCCGGCAATCCAGAGTGACATTTCATTGACCCACAGGGTTGCCGCGGCAAAGAAATAGCGCATGACAACCTCGTAGAGGATGATCAGGACAATAAAAAAGGGTGCCCACATCATAATACGACTGAAGGTGTGGGTCACCATATCCAGTGGTCCAGAACCTTGGTGCTCCTTCATCTTGTAATTCCTGTTCTCTTGTTATCCTTAATCAAGGAGTTGCCATTCTGCCCAAATCTTGGGTAATGCGCTGCCATCAGCAGCTTACACAGTGAAATTAAAACTGAGGCCCATTGATAATAATCGGGGGCACCCCCCTGGATGCCCCCATCTGGACTACTTCACTACACCGAGCTGTTTAAGAAATGCCGTATGGCTTTCTACCAGTGCTTGTGCTTCAGGGGTGGTGGCAAATTCAGGCCAGGCTGCCAGGGCAGCTTCTCGGAATGTCTGCTTATCTTCCGCTGACCAGGTATAGAGTGTGACGCCTTTTTCCTTCAGTCGTGCCGCCGCTTCGGTATTACGAACCTCGTTCAACATGGCGGTACGAAGGGCAAGCGATTCCATCGCAACTTTCATGATCGCCCGGTGTTTTTCAGGCATTCCATCCCACACCGTTTTGTTGCATGCCAGGTGATCCGAGGGCATGGAGTGAAAGCCAGGATAGTTGGTGTGCTTGGCGATGTCGTAGAGGCCCATTCCCTCGTTGTTGGCTAGATTGGCTGCGTCAGCACCGTCGATAATGCCGGATTCCAGCGCCGTGAACACCTCGGTGAAGTCCATGACGATGGGTTTGGCGCCGAGCTTTTCAAAGATCTTGGTCTCCAGCCCTGGCGGAGAGCGGAACTTCCAGTCCTTGAAATCATCGGGGTTACGAACCGGCTTGGTTGACGCAAGCGACTCCGGCCCGGGAACCCACCAGCCGATCAGTTCCATGTCGAACTGATTGTAGAGCTTCTGTGCGGCTTCCATTCCTCCTCCGTAATAGAGCCACGAGAGCTGCTGGTAAGGAGTGTCGTAGCCACCCATGATATCGCCGACAAACTGGAAAGCTGGGTTCTTTCCAGTCTGGTAAGCGCCGCCCGTCATATCACAATCGATGATACCGGTTGCGGCGGCATCAAATGACTCGACCGATTTTGTCACAGATGATGAGTAGAACATTTCCACTTCAATCTCGCCGCCGGACATTTTTTGAATATTGTCGATATATTCAGCTGCCAGTTTCCCGGAGAGCTGCTCTGGGGAGAAATGCGTCTGGATACGAAGTTTTGTCGTTTGGGCTGTGGAGATGCCTGCAGCCAGGACTACGGCGGCCATTGTCACACCGCCGACCATGAGTGACTTCTTGATTGTGCTGAGCATAGAGTCCTCCTTTTTCGCTCGTGTTGTATCCTGTATCAGGATTGGTGTATATGCACTGCAATTTACAGGCAGTACACAATCAGTTTTGCTTTAGCGATGCGATGAATTCTGGCCGTCCTCCCACGCGGCGACATGCATCTTTGATATAATAAGGTTGTTCCTACTGATCTTTACCCCGTGTAACTTGACTCGTAATCGGTCTATCAGACAATTACGGATCAGTGTTTCTATGGTGTTATTTCGGGTTCGGAGGGCTTCTGAACTCAGGCAGAATCTACCCACCCTGAGCAGGAGAGGCCCCGTGCCGAGGCGATAAGGAATTTTGTCTAAATACTCCACAAGAAGGTGACGTGAAAAGCTAAACATATTGGCTAGTAACCGTCAATATTCAAGTGCCGATATGGGCCTTTTTTAAAGAGCTCTGGGCTCAAGTTGACCTCGATTTTTCTCATCGGCTATGAGAGGAAACCCTCCAGGCGATGCTTCCCCATCTTCGAGCTTACCTCGTTATCAAACCCGCCTCACCGGCAATCATGTAGAGACCTCTCGACGCAGTATCCTGTTCAGCGACGGATGCTCTGAACCCGCAGATCTGCAACGCTTCTCGATAACGTCTGACGAGCGCGCTTGAGCCGCAGACCAGAGGCTCAAGCCCCTCTTCAACCCCTAGCTCAGCAGCCTCCTTTACTTCTGTACCCAGCAACAGGCCAGATATATAGTCGTACACCGCTTCTGGTTCCATAAGTTCGAGAATCGGCTTGGCCCGGGCTCCGAATAGCAGAGAAAGTATGCCTCCGGTTTTCGCGCCGCTGCGATACCCTTGCTCCACCCCCAGACGAAAAGATGCGGGATCCTTTTTAGCGACTATAAGGCGACCGAGAATCGTGTGTTCGGTAAGGGCGGTGAACAATTCTCCGGTTATGAAAGTGGCAAAATGGGAAATACGCTCATTTGCCATCCAAATCCATTTCGAATGGGTTCCGGGCAACACGGCCAGCGTTGGTTTACTGGCAGCCAATCCAGCCATTTGGGTTTCTTCTCCCCGCATGATGTTGGGAGCTGGCTGCAGTTGGCTTATACCCGCTACAAAATGGATATCTCTGCCCTCACGCAGCCTGAATGCAGTCAGCGTTTTACCCAGATCTTCGAGGCTCGCCGGACAGGGCAGATAGGGGGTCTCTACCCACCCCTGTTTGCTGGTGATCATTCCCGAGGCAATGATCGGAATCTTCGGGTAGCGTTCAAGCCAGGCGCCTATCTGGCCATAGAGGACGTCTTCGAAATCTGGCGTTCGTTCCTGCATGATGCCCGCGGCGGAGGAGATCATATCAACATGGGCGGCAGACTGATCATAAAGATAGGCCCTGAAGGTTGTCGTTCCCCAGTCGATACCGATCAATGTACTCATCAGACCCGCCTTTGGCTGAATGATTTATTTCATGCAGTCGAGTAATGTTTTACGAAATCCAAATCGACCTCAAAGCCAAATCCAGGGCCGCGAGGTATCGAGATAAATCCGCCGTTTTCCTTCACCTGCGTGAGGACTTCCAAGGGTGTGCTCAGCAGTTCTTCACGAAATTTATTTGGAGTGGTGTCATATTCAAGCATCGGTTGTACAGGATGTGCACCACCAGGAAGATCAGGGAGCGCGGTCAGCAGATGGATGTTGACCGCGACCGCCACGGCAGATCCCCATACATGGTTGACCACCGGGATGAAATGAGCGTGCGCCAGGGCAAGCACCTTCTGATATTCTGTGATGCCTCCGAGCCCGCACACTTCAGGCTGCAAGACATCAACGCAGCGCTTGTGGATAAAATCCCTGAAACCCCAGCGGGTAAATTCGCCTTCTCCACCGGCGATGTTCATGTCGAGCGCCTCGCAAAGGTCCCGATATCCCTGGTGATCTTCAGATGTTACCGGTTCTTCAAACCAGTACACACCCAGCTTTTCCAACTCCCTTCCCAAAGGTATCGCCTCTCGGGCCGTGTAAGCGTGATTGGCGTCGACCATCAGCTTTATGTCTGGTCCGATGGCCTGTCTCACCGAGCTGGTCAGCCCAATATCCTGCTCCGGGCTGATGCCGATTTTCATTTTCATGGCTCGAAACCCGAGCTCGACAATCGCCGCGCTTTCGTCGGCAAACCTGGCGGCCAGATCGGGAACCCGCTGGAGCATCATGCCGTAGCCATACACCGGGATCGTTTCTCTGAAGGCGCCGCCAAGTAGCTGATACACCGGCAGCCCGAGGGCCTTGCCGGCAATATCCCAGAGCGCGATGTCAACACCTGAGAGCGACTGAATCGGCATTCCTTTTTGACCGTGATCGCGCAGCAGGTTGTATACTTTGTGCCAGATCACCTCCCGATCCAGCGGATCCATACCGATGATCATCGGTTGGATCACCTGCTCGACGATGACCCGGTTTGCCAGAGCAACGTTGCCTCCCCCGAAGCATTCACCCCAACCGCTGATGCCCTCGTCCGTGCTGACCTCGACGAGATGGGTGGTCCGCGCGGTATAATACTGTTGCGAATACCCCAATTCCTGCTCGAGGGGGTAGTGCAGTACGTGACTTTTGATGCCGGTTATTTTCATATCTGCAGTACCCTCTGAAGAAGCTTTCAGTTTTGTTTCAAACTTAGTTCCGCGGTGTCAAGATGGGCGCTCATGGCCGCCACCGCCTGTTGCGGATCTTTATCTCTGATGGCATCCAAGATCCGCCGATGTTCTGCCACCGGCAGGTTGACCCCGCTTCTGAGCATGGTCTCCCGCCGAGATTCACTCAATAGTTCAGCGATCGATTCATGTATCATTTCAAAGACCCGGTTGCCCGTCGCCTGAGCCATGAGCTCATGGAACTCGATATCTTTCTCGACACACAAAAACAGATCGTCCCGGTGTCTTTCCATGGTCGTCAATGTCTCCTCCATTGCTTCAACCTGGTCCTCGGTACGACGAGTTGCGGCCAGTTGAACCATACTGATTTCCAAACTTCGCCGGGCTTCGGTCAGCTCGAGAAGCAGGTCGGTGCTCCTTTTAAGAGCTAAATTCATCAAACAGGCAGCCGGTTTGATGGAAATGTCAGCTACCCGCGTTCGCCGCCCCTGGGATATCTCAATCAGCCCCTGCGACTGGGCCACTCGAAGAGCTTCTCTCATGACAAATTTGGATACTCCGATCTGCTGCACCATTTCGCTCTCAGACGGCAATTCTGTTCCCGGTTCCAGTTCGCCGCCGACGATATACTCTTGAAGCGCCGCCAAGGCCTGTGCAACTTTGTCCACGGGCTTGGCTTTTGATAGTTTTTTGTTATTTGTCATGGTGGCCTGGTACCATCCGAAGGGCAAGTGCATAACCAGATATCATGATATGTTCGTAGCATGGTCTACCATACCGGTCAACATTTTTCCCAAAGTTCCCCTTGAATGCTCTATCCAACAACGTCTCGCTGCAGCATAGGGCTGGTTGAATCGAATTTTCCATAGTGCGCTGTTGTCCGATTAATTTTCCGAACTCATTTCGCACCGCTATCAACGATGTTCAGCAATGGCTCACCTTTCTCCAGGCGGCTGATATTTTCAGCCATCAGGTGTTGACGCCGACGAATTGTTCCCCACGTCCATCCGGACATGTGCGGTGTAATGATAATGTTGTCCAGGGTGTGAAACGGATAATTCCCGGGATAGGTCGGGTGATTTGCGTCTTTCGGGTAGACATACCAGGTATCTATCACCGCGCCGCCGATCTGCTTCTGCTCTAATGCCTCATAAAGAGCTTTTTCGTCGATTACAGGGCCGCGGCCGACATTGATAACCAGGCTGTCGGGACGCATGGCCGCGAAGGCCCGGTGATCAATCAGTCCCGAAGTTTCATCGCTGAAGGGCAAAGCCACCACGACAAAATCGACCGACGCCAGAAAGATGTAGAGCTCTGTTAATGGATAATAGTAATCAACGATATCATCGGCTTTGGGCCTGGAGCGATTGGCGACATGTACTTCCATATTGAACGCTTTGGCGCGTTGGGCGACAGCGCTGCCGATATGGCCGTAGCCGACTATTCCGATGGCGGTTCCTGAGCATTCATGGCGAAGTCCATCCGGCCGACCAGCCTGATAATCCCACCTGCCTTTGCGCAACCTCCTATCCGCCTCGACCAGTGGAACGTATCTCGTGAGCACTGCGGCCATCACATATTCCGTGATTGCCTCTTCATGGCCAAAACAATTACAAACCGTGCAATTCGGTGGAAGACAGGAAAAATCGATGCCATCGTATCCGGCACCTGCCACCTGATAGAGTCTCACCCATAGCGGCCTGGGCTGAGTGTTCGACAATGAAGTACCGACGATGACTTCAGCCTCTTCGAAATATCTAAGTTCAGCAGGCTCGGACAACTCGTCTGAAATCGACCTGATCAGATGCGAACCGGAAAGAAAATTCTTAAATCCGGGTAGAAAGTTGTGGGCATTGGCACCATGGAATGCAATTTTCATTGTCTCCCCTTGTGGCAGGTGCGAGGATGCGACTCCTGGTAGATGCTGCCGACAGGAAACTGATTGACAGCAGGACCGGGCTTCGAAAAGCACTCCCCGATATCATTTCATTTCCTTACTGGAGCCTGGGTTCACGATCAGCAGAAGCCCTGATCGGAATTGTTTCACTTGATTTTTTCTGCCCCGATCGCTTTTTATGGTCAAAGCGTGAAGTGCTTATGGCAGAATTCTGGTCAATAGTAAAAATGATAGCCATGCTTTCCAACTGTGCCAGCTTGGATAATTCGAAAGATGATGCAGAGAGATGAAATTATCCAACGTCTGTCGCGGCAACCGGTTTCCTGAACAGAAGAATTCTCAGGCAGCAGAGGATGCGAAGATGTCCAAAATAACACAGAAGAGTGGGCCACAAAGACAGTTCTGGCCGCAGTTTGACGCCTTGCAGATGGGCTCTGGCTGGGATGAAGAGGATGTGAAGAAGCCCCAGATCTTGCTGGATGATGTCTATGGAGACAGCCATCCCGGTTCCGTACACCTTGATAAGCTGATGGACCAAGCGGGTTACGGTGTCCTGGAGCAGGGGGGATATCCCGCCCGATTCCACACCACTGACATTTGCGACGGGTGCGGCCAGGGGCACGACGGCATGAATTATATTCTCCCTTCCAGGGAAGCAATCTGCGACCTGGTCGAGATCCACGGCAGCGTCAGCCCCTGGGATGGTATGATCCTCTCATCATCATGCGACAAATCAGTACCGGCCCATCTGCAGGCGGCAGCCAGACTGAACATCCCAACGATTTTCATACCCGGAGGCAGTATGAGGCCGGGACCGAATATGACGTCTTCACTGGTCGCCGGCGAGATTTCATTGCGGCAGAAAGAGCCGGGCGGCATCACACCACGGGAGGTCAGGGACTACAAGCTCACCGGCTGCCCGTCGGAGGGAGCCTGCGCCTTTCTGGGAACAGCAAGCACCATGCAATGTATGGCTGAGGCCCTGGGCATGGCTTTGCCTGGTACGGCGCTGATGCCGGCGACCATGCGCGACATCCTCCAGGGAGCGCGCCACGCAGGCAGGGCCATACTTAACCTGGCGGCCTCCTCCATCCGGCCAAGCGACATTCTGACCACCAAGGCATTTGAAAATAGCATCATCGTCCACAGCGCCATCGGCGGTTCAACCAACGCGCTGCTGCATCTGCCTTCTATCGCCAGAGAGCTGGGCATAATCCTGAAGCCAGATCTGTTTGACCAGATCAACCACCGCATCCCCCATATCGCCAACCTGGTTCCCAGCGGCCCATTCCTCACCGAAGTTTTCTGGTTTGCCGGCGGCATCCCCATGGTGCAAAAGATGCTTGGGGATCTTTTGCATCTCGATGCGATGACCATCACCGGAAAAACCCTGGGTGATAATCTCAAGGACCTTCAGCAGGAAAATTTCTTCGATCGCAATCTCGGCTATCTCAACAATTACGGGATCAAAAGAGAAGAAGTCATTTCACCGCTGAACGAGACCACCGAAATCGGCTCAGTGGCGATTCTCAAGGGTAACCTCGCACCCGAGGGAGCGGTGCTCAAATATTCGGCCTGCATTGAAGAGATGCGCTCCCATGAGGGGCCCGCCAGGGTTTTTGACAGCGAGGAAGCGGCTTATAGCGCCGTGGTCGACGGCAGCATCAACCCAGGTGATATACTCATTATACGTTACGAGGGGCCACGTGGCTCGGGCATGCCGGAGATGTATATTACCATGGAGGCACTGGTCTGCGATCAGCGTCTCAATGGCCAGGTGGCCCTGATAACCGACGGCAGGTTCTCGGGCGGTACGAAAGGAGCCGCCATAGGACATGTATCGCCAGAAGCGGCCGCAGGAGGACCGATTGCTTTCATAGAAGACGGCGATATAATTTCCTACAGCAGTTCCGAGCGCACACTCGATGTGATAGGCATAGACGGACAGAAATTTCCGGGCAGCCACATAAAGGCGATCCTCTCCCAGAGGGCAACAGCCGGTATCGTCCCGAGGCCTGAAAGAAAAGGGCTACTGGCCCGCTACACCCGCCATGCCCGATCGGCCATGGAGGGCGCCGGCTATTGAAAGGCCCGGGCTGATAAACAATCGCCCGGGCACTGGTTTTCCATTACTTGAAGAGTGACAGAAAGGCGCTTCTGGTCTTTTTGATTGACTGCTGGTTGTCCAGGATCTCCTGTAACTCGCCTGGATCCAGATGCAAGGCGCCACAGTCTTTGTTGATACAGATATCCACCTTGACGTTACCTTCGTCAAATTCTGCGAGGCTCTGGGTTCCGCAGCGAAAACAGTGATATTTATGCGCTTCGCGGTATTGCTGATCAGCATCTTTGCCGGAATCCGTTCGCAGCTTTTCGATCTTTTTCTTGTCCTGCTCTGCAAAATAAGCGTCTTCGGAACCTTTTTTGGGTTGGATAAGACTGACTGAAACTTGTTTTCTTGCCATCGTTGCTTACCTCCTCTTCGGGTTTAAAAATAGTTGGTTACAGCTCAGAGTAGTAACCAAAAGTAGACGTGTCAATGGATGTGAGTGATGATTGCAGCAGGCAGCCTAAAAACTGCAGACCCAGTCGACGATGCGGCGTACCGCCTCAATGGTTTTGCTGCAGTGTTCACCGACAAAGGCCCGGTCGACGTGGTGATCTTCCGGATAGTTAGCCAGCGCCCCGGACCCGTCGAAGTCGACAAAGGCGATGCGGATGGCGAGTTCATCCCGGGGCCTGCCGAAATCGCCGCCAGGCAGCACGGCGACACCAGTATCGGCCAGCAGACGCTGACACAGTTCCTTGCTGTCTGAAATATTCGATCGCCGCAGCCGCTCACGATAGGGCTCGAAGTCGGGGAACACATAGAATCCGCCCTTTGGGGCGTGGACCTTGATTTCAAGGACATTGAGCATCTCCATTACGGTCTCTGACAGTGTGGCGAGAATCGATCTACATTGTTCCACATAGATGTCGATCAAGGGATTGGGAGTAAAGGCGCTCATGGCCGCATACTGGATCGGGGCGCTGGTCGAGGTGAAAGTCTCGCTGGCCACGGTGGCCATGGCATCGCTGAGCCAGGTGGCGGTCGATGGTACGACGAAAAGGCCGAAACGCCACCCGCCGGCACCGCACCATTTGCTCAAACCGCCGCTGAATATGGTGCCTTCAGGGTAGGTGGTAACCAGCGATTCATGGGAGCTGTCGTAGGTGGTCTTGGCGTATATTTCATCGCTGAGGACCAGCAGCCTGTATTTTCTGCACACCTCGCTGAGGGCTTCAAGCTCGTCCCTGGAGTAGGTTTGTCCGGTGGGATTGGAAGGATAGTTAAGAATCAGCAGCCGGGCCCGGGTCGGATCGAGCCGGCAGATGGCGTCGAGCTGTTCGGGAGTGATTTTCCAGCCGCTCTCGTAGGTGGTCATGATCGAGTTCACCGAACGACCCACAATTCGGGCCTGGGGTAGGTAGGATACCCAGGCCGGCATGGGAATGATAATCTCGCCGTCGTAGACGAGCTGGAGGATGAACATCAGCTCCTTTGACCCCGGCCCGACGATAATATCTTCGGTGGAGCATTCGATGCCAAAAACCCGCTGGTGATGTTCTGTCAGGATCTGCCGTAACTCCGGTAACCCCTTCACGGGCAGGTAATCTTTCTGATGGGCGTTGTCCTGCAAGGCTTTGACCACCGGGGCAGGCACCGGAAAGGGTGATTGCCCAAGCCCGAGCCTGAAAATCTGCCGACCCTGAGCCGACAAGTCCCGACTCAGCTGTTGGATGGCAATGGTGGCCGAAGTGGTTAGTCCAGTCAGGTTGGGGTTGAGGTGCTCGTCGGGAACCCATCGTCCTGAATAGGTCATGACAATCCTCCTACATGAACAATAAAAACTGAAACGAAAGTGCCGTAAATTGGCTTCACCACCCCCTAAAGATTAAGACCTGAAACAAGATCGACAAGCAGGAGATTTACTATCCGGAGGAAGCTTCTGGTATCTAGAGCTCGGTGAACAGCTTTTCGTTTTCAGCGGTGCCGATCACGATCAGTTCATCCTCTTCGTTGAGCTCCGTTTGCGGATGGGGGCTGACATTTAAGCGTTCCTCAGATCTGATGGCGACGATTGAAAAACCAGTTTTTTCACGAATGCCTGATTCCATGATAGTCTTGCCGGCCAAGTCGAGACCGGCGGTTCGGTTCATGACGATCAACCCCTCGGAGAATAACGACACCTCGTTGGGCCGCAGGAGCTGGAAAATTACCCCCGCACCAAGAGAGGAATAGGACATCACCAGGTCCGCGCCGGCAGTATGCAGCTTGGAGACGTTACGTTCCAGAATGGAGCGGCTGATGATCTGAATGTCAGCACGCAGTTGCCGGCAATAGAAGGTCAGGTAAATGTTCATGTCGTCACTGTGAGTGGTGACGATGACTGATTTGGCCGAGTCGATGCCCGCTTCTTTCAGGGTGTTGATATCGGCCGCGTCGCCGATGATGGTGAATTCATTGTGCGGCCCGTCCGCACGGACAGCGCGCTTTTCCACAATCCGATAAGTGATGCCATGGGCTGCCAAAGTATCGGCAGCCACTTGACCGACCCTGCCGCCGCCAAGGATCAGCACCTGGGGCTTATCGGGATCCTGGGTGTAAGTGACCGGATAGGCTTCTTCAAAGGCCTTGAGCTGACTGGTGGAACCGGCCAGCATCAAGATATAGTGCGGTTTGATCACCATATGCGGATTCGGAGCCAGGAATCTTCCCTCGTCCATGATGCCGATTACCGTGACGCCGGTGGACTGCCTGATTCCGGATTTAGCCAGCGTCATTCCCTCGATTGCGGTAAAGCGCACGGGCAGCTCGGAAATCAGCAGATCATCAAATCGCCCTATTACGGCTGCGCCCGGGCCGACGCCATAGGCTCGCCTGCTCAACGATTCACCCAGCATTTTCATGAATTCATAGACGCTGATATTTCCGGAGTACTCGAGAATATCAATGGAATGCTCCTGGTTGGCGTTGGTGACGATGGGTACATCCTGGCTGACTTGCCGAATGGTAAAAGAGATATTGGTGGATATCTGGTCATCGTTGGTGACCACCACCAGCGCAGCCTTGTCAACCTCGATATCACGATAGGTTTCCGGCCGGTCCGGGGCACCGACCACCACCTTGTATCCCTGATCGAGCAAGGTGCTGGCCTCCCGGGAGCTGTCAGTGACGACATAGTATTGAATGTTCTGCCGGTTGAGGTATTCGATCAGCCGGGTGGTGATCGGATCGATGCTGGTAATAATCACATGGTTTTCAGTGGACTCGGGCAGCTTCCTCGGTGTGCGGGCACTTTCCTGAGCTTCGAGCCACGGTGCGTAGAAGAATTGAATGAAGGTGAAGGGCAGGATGATCAGCAGGAAGAGCACCCCGGAGATCAGCACGAACATGGTGAACAGCCGCCCCACATCGGAGTGGAAGGTAATGTCCCCGAAGCCCAGAGTCGACATCACCGTCATGGTCCAGTAAAACCCGGTGATCCAGGAGTAATTGCGATCCTCATACATCATCAGCAGATGAAAGCACACCGAGTAGATGCAGATGATCAACAGCAGAAAGGCAAAAAACTTCCACAGGGTGGCGAGATTTCGTCGGGCGGTCTTATGCTGGAAGAAATAGAGCAGCTGGGTAAAGAGAAATTTCATAGAGGAGAAGGTCCTTATCCCTGGTCTGTGGTTTGGATCCGCCCTTTGCTCTGCACACTGCGTGGTCGCAGCTGTTCAGGGACTATAGCATAAATTGTAACAAATCGGAAATGATTGCAGTAGATTGGCAGTTGTCCCTCGCGACCGATAAGATTGGCGATGGATCGGTCAGCTATGCTATGATCAGGGACGCGACTTTAGCACCGGCGGCCGCGATAACCCACTGATGGTGTCGACCGTCAAGATCTGCACTCCACTCAATAATACAGGGGTACCAACCATGATTGCCGCGACCACTGCTCCGCGCGAGGTTATTACCGAACATCGCAAACTCCCCCTCGATATTCCAGAAGGTGTGGCTCCTACCGAGTTCTACAACAGTCCCTGCAACTTGAGACATTTGGCCCGGGAAAACGGCCTGCTCCGCAATAACCTCGGCTTTTTGCTTTATCGCAAGGCAATCGGGCACTCGAATCTATTCGATGCTTCTATAATTTATGACACCTCGCAGCGGGTTCTCGATCCGATGGGGCGTCCGGTTCGTCGCGACCAGCTGACCCGGGAGGAGAACATCGTCTTCAGCCGGATGACCAAAGTGGTCCTCCAATATATGCTGGAAAAATATCCAGACCCGGAGGAGCACCTGGTTTTCTGTGGGGAGGCCAGCCTTGATGCAACCTGGCCGCTGAATAAGCCCGGTGTGCCAAGTATCCGGATGATTCACAACCATTTCATGGTGTTTGAAAATGAATTCCTGAGGAATTCAAAACAGGCGGATGATGACAACCCTAATCTGACCGACAGCGGGCACAACGGCCTGTTTCTCGAATTTCTCAGCGAGGTGTATCTGAGGTTTTTCGAGGTTCTCGATCTGGAAGTACTGCAGCCGCTGCCTTCCGACTCGGGCAGGCTGACAATCACCGGTTATCCGCAGGGGCTGCCAAGCTGGGAAATAAAAGGTGGCGCCGAGACGCTCAACGACGGACGGTTCTGGAAGGAATATGATTTGATTTTACGGGGATTTCTCGATTTTTATCGGGCTTTCTTCGCCCTGGTCTCCTCAGAGGACAGCCGTATTCCTGGGTCAGCGATATTTCCTGAGCAGATAGAAAATATCCTGCTGTACAGCGATGATTTCCACCAGGCGGCCCGGATGCTGCGTCTGCAGGTTATTGAAGACCCCACATTTGCCAACGAGATACGCTGGCAGCCGGCCTACAAGCAGCTCATTTACCGCGACGACGAAGGAAGGCTGATCGTCACCATTAGTCAGAATTCGGTGGGCAACGCGATTACCGAGCTGCTCGGCATCGTGGTCAAACGAATTGCTGACGAGGAGGCATACGCCAGAGCTGAGCCGGACCTTGTACGTCAATTGCTGGAACTCCGGACCAGGCTGGTCCGCACCAATCTCGGCACAGCCATCAATACGCCATCCTGGCCGAACGGACTGTTCGTGCCCCCTTCAGGCTAGTCTGAAGCCTCTTTCTTGTTCAGGATACGGGCACTATACAGGGCGATTAGTGCGCCAAGCAGCAGGAAATATCCGGGCATCCAGAGGAACGAATCTTTGAAGGCCTGATTCTCGATCAGCTCGCTGGACCAGTCCGGATGGGCTCCACTGAGATCGGCTCGCAGATGAACAATGAGCCAGGCAAACAGAAGACCGATAATGCCGTACGCCAGATTGAACGCCAATCCCTTGAAACTGAGCACCGTGGCCCGCTGCTCCGAGGAAGTGATTTCATTCAGATAATGACTGGTGAAAAAGGCGGTGAGCATCAGACCGATCATGACCATGGCTATCGGTATGATGCCGAGATAGGGTATGAAAACGGTCAAACCCAGTAAGGTGACGAGAGTGAGCAGGGCGAGCCAACCACAATTCTGAGCCGGGCTGAATCTGTCAACCATGATCTCGGCCAGTTTGGGTACCACCAGCCCCAGCAGAGTGAGGGTAGCCATGATGGCCCCGAAGCTCGCATCGGGCAGCGATATCAGACGGAAATACTGGCTCGTCAGGGTAATGATCAAGCGCAGCACATGATCGTACATCATCCCGAAGAGGATCACGGCCAGGGCCAGCGGGGTCTGCAGTATCCAACGTCCCGCCTTGAGCGTCAGCATCCCCGCCTGCCAGATGGTGGCCAGGCTCACGTGCGGTCTTTGCCGGGCGGTTTTCTCCTCTTCTCTCATTTGCAGGGTAGTCCAGCACGCGAGCAGGGCGAGTACAAGGGTGAGATAGATAGGAAAGCGCATGGTCGTCTGCTGGCTCAGATCGGTCTCAATACCCACCAGCGACAGGAAACCATTGACCATGGTTGGATCGTAGACCATGGCGCCCAGGGTGGTGGAGATGACGCCGGCCAGTGCTTTGGCCCGCATCTGAACGCTGAGCACCCGGGGCCAATGGGCTGGATTTCCTTCGGCGACCAGGGAGTCGTAGGCGATGGCCTCATCGGCGCCGCTGGCCATCGCTTCCGCCAGGCCGCTCAATACACGGTTCACCAGAAAGGCCCAGAAGACAATTGACATATTGGTGATCGGCACAAAGGCGATGACACTCAGTTCGACGATCATGAGCAGCGAAGTGAGAACCAGAAGCCGTTTACGGCCGAGCAGGTCGGCAAGCGCTCCGGAAGGAACTTCGGCACAGACGATGGTAATGGCCCAAACGGTATTGAGAATCGAAAACTGCTCGATGGTGAGTCCGTAATCGAGAAATAGAATGGTAAATACCGGATAGTAAAAGCGGGCGTTGAATAATACCCTGAAGGCGATGAACAGCCTGATGTTGCCTATTCTGAATGGCGATGATACGTTCATATGAACCGTTTCAGAGCGCTCGTCTTCTGAAGGTGTTCAACCGCTGTTCCAGGTGGTTGACCAGCATGGAGAGGCTTAGGCAGATTATCAGATACATGGCCGTGATGGTGAGCCACACTTCGATGGTCACCTGGGTTGACGACATCACCTGCAGGCCCTGAAAGGTGAGTTCCTGGATCGAAATAATAGATACAATGGACGAGTATTTGATCGTGTTGATAAACTCATTTGCCAGCGGCGGCAGCATGATACGCAGGGCCTGGGGCAGGATTATCAATCTGAGCTGTTGGAAATATCCCAGCCCGAGGGCTTTGGAGGCGTCCCACTGCCCTTCGTCTATTGCTTCGATCCCGGCCCTGACTATCTCGGTGATATAGGCGCTCTGGAAGAGTCCTATGGTAATCACCCCGGAAAGAAAAGGAATGAACAGGTCAGGTGTGGTTGCAATGTAGGCGAGTCGTTCAGTCCACTGGTCGGAAAGACCGCGTACGAAAGTGTCGGCACCGATTGCCGGCAGCAATTGGTCACTGACGAAAAAATAAAATATGAAGACCAGGACGAGGGGGGGAGTGTTGCGAATCAACTCCACATAGGTCCTGGCGCAGAGCTTGAAGAAGAG
>CBFCWR010000010.1:0-20244 GCA_965601575.1 uncultured Desulfofustis sp.
CGCAAGGTGACGGTCATTTCCGCCACCCACGACTACAAGATGCTCAACGTGTCGGACCAGGTAATCTGGATCCGGGACGGCAGGGTCGAAAAGATCCAGGAACGCTCGGAACTCGAGATCCGCACCGGCGGGCTCGAATAGAAAAAGGGTTAATCATGCACCTCCTGCAGCGCTCACTCAGTTACTTGCTTCAAGCCTTCCTGGCGCTGTGCCTCGTCGCTGCGCTGCTGCCCGCTGCGGCGCTGTCCCGGGAGATGGCGCTGGAGGAGGTGATTGCCGAACTGAGCAGCTACGGGGACCGCAGCAGCGGTACGCCGGGCAGTGCCAGGGCCGCCTCGTTCATCGAGGATTACTTTTCCGGGCTGGGACTGGCACCGGAAACCTATTATTTCCCCATACCGGTTCGAGAGGTACGCCAGGCCTCGATAACCATCGGCAGCACAACGGCCCCGCTGCAGCCCCTGATGAATAACGCGGTCACCCCCCAGGCCATCGACGGTGTCCTGAGCGGGCCCCTCTACTGGGTGGGGCGGGGCAATTTGAAGGATCTCGACCGCAAGCAGATCAAGGACGCCATCCTGCTGATGGATTTCAACTCGGGCGGAAACTGGCTGACCGCCGCCTCCCTCGGCGCCAGAGCGGTGATTTTCGTCGACCACCAGATTACCCGGGCCAATATTTTCTTCCAGGAGAAAGAAGAGCTCTCCCCCATTCAGTTTCCCTGTTTCTGGATGACCGAGGAGCAGGCGCTGGAGCTCTTCGGCCCCTACCGGGAAGCGCCCAACGGCCTGGTCAGCGACAAGGTGGCGCTGAGTGCCGAGATAGTGTGGAAAAACGTTCTGGAGAAAAACATCTACTGCCTGATCGAGGGGCAGGACCCGACGCTCTCCAGACAACTGGTCATCGTTGAAGCGTTTTACGACAGCACCGCCCATGTGGCGGGCAGGTCGCCGGGCGCCGACGAATCGGTATCGATCGCCACCATGCTCAAACTGGCAGAGCACTTCTCCCGGCAGCGGCCGGCGCGCTCCTTCCTGTTCGTCGCCACCAGCGGACACGCCCAGTCCCTGCACGGCATGCGGGACCTGATCTGGTCCATGGAGGAGCGCACCAAGCTGATGCGCGACCAGCGGCGTGAGCTGAGAAAGCAGATTTCCCGCCGCGAAGACTCCCTGGAGCTGCTCGACAGCCTGTCCTTCCCCCTGAGCGAGGACGCTGAGCGTGACGCCGTCCTGGCTGAAGCGATCAACAACGATCTGCGCTTCGCCATCGACGGCATTTCCAAGCAGCTGATGAATCTCAGGATGGGCCAGACCAGCAGCGCCGTCAAAGAGCAGATCGATCTGCTTGCCGATCGCCGCTTTGCCATGAGAAGGCTCGGGTGGGCCATCTCCTATCATGATCTGCCCCCGGAAGAGCAGCAGATTCTGGAAGAGCTCCTGCCCCAGGTCGCTCAAACCCTGCGGGCCGATATCGAAGATGGCCGGACCCAGCTCACAGCCCTGGAGTCGGCGCTCGACTTCCGGCAGTTGACCCGTGATTTCAGTCAAATCGGCGCCATCATCTCCTTGCATCTCTCCAGCCACGGGATCGGTGTGGGCGGCTTCAACCGGGGCTGGCTCTACCTGCTCAGGCCGCGCATCAACCGGACCGCCATGTACAGCGTCATCGGCGAGGTCTTCGACAAGGCCGCCGCCGGGTCTTATGGAACAGCCGCGTATGTCGACTCCCTGAGACCGAGCAGGCTGCGAACCTGGGATTCCTATTTTCTCGATCGCCCGTTTTTGGGCGGCGAGGTGAGTGCCCTGGCAGGCTACATCGGGGTCACACTGGCAACCATCGGCGACGGCAGGACATCCTGGGGCACGCCCTGGGACACCGTGGATGGGATCGACGAGGTCTACATCGAGGATCAGCTCAGGCTGCTCACCGACATGCTCGGCGGCGTCTCGAGAGCCGAGGCGCTGCACAGCGGGATTTTCCCCCGGGACGGCTACTCCTCGGTGAGGGGCACCAGCAACCTGCTGCTGCACGGTGAACTTTTTGCCGACTATCCAACCACCGATTCGGTGCTGCTCTCCTATCAGGGAATCGCCAAACTCTACGGCTGGGTCAACCGCGACGGGACCTTCCTGTACAAGGGTATTTCCGACAAGAAAAACGTCTTCGACAAGCTGATCATCGAGGGCTATCGCTTCGACCAGAAAAGCGGCAAGGTAATCTGGGCAATCGACAAGAAGGAGACCACCAAAACGAACTACCGGGTCAAAATCGTCCGCAATGCGATGAAAACCCGGCTCATCATGTTCCCCAGCAAACAGACCACCATTTTCGATCTGCTCGAACCGCGCACCCTGGACCACATGACCAAGCTCTACCTCTACGACGGCCGACGCGATGCAACCCCACAACGCTACTGGTACAGCCGGATCGACACCCGGGAATCGATCATCTCCTCGATCTACCTGGCACCCGGTTCTTACCTGAAGCTGACGCTATCCGACAATGTCCTGACCCCGAAGCTGATCCTCAGCAACGGCTCGATGGAAAAACCCATGGGCATCGGTTATCCGGTCGATGAGCACCCGCAGATCAACAACACCATGTTTCACTCGGCCAAGGATTTCTGGGCGCTGCTTACCCCGCGCATCCTCAACCTCGAGTCGCACGGCATTTTCGACGATCGCATCAACGCCCTGAAAGCCCGCGGCCTCACGGCCCTGGCCGAATCGAGCCGTCATCTCGAAGAGCTTAACTACACCTCCTTCCGGGAAGCCGCCTCGGAATCGCTGGCGCTCGCCGCCCGGGTCTACACCCAGATCGAGAGGACCCAGAAAGATGTTTTATTCGGCGTCCTCTTCTACATTGCCCTGTTCGTGCCGTTCGCCTTCTGCATGGAGCGTTTTCTGTTCGGCTACGCCAACATCTACAAACGAATCACCGCCTTCACCCTGATCCTGGTCGCCCTGATCGCGGTGATCTACAACGTGCACCCGGCTTTTGAGATGGCCTACAGCCCGATGGTGGTGATCCTGGCCTTTTTCATCATCGGCCTCTCGTTTATGGTCACCCTGATCATCTTTTTCCGCTTCGAGGAGGAAATGATCCTCCTGCAGCGCCACGCCAGCCACATGAGTGCGGCTGAAATCAGCCGCTGGAAGGCCTTTGTGGCCGCCTTCTTCCTGGGGGTTTCGAATCTGCGGCGGCGGAGGATCAGAACCATTCTGACCAGTTCTACCCTGATCATCCTGACCTTCACCATCATGAGCTTCACCACGGTGAAATCCAATGTCCAGGAAAACCGGATGTTTTTCAAGGCGGACGCCCCCTATCAGGGGCTTCTGCTGCAGCGCTTGAACTGGCGCTCCCTGCCCACCCAGGCCACTGAGATCCTGGAAAACTCGATGCAGGGGATCAGTGATCCGGCCCCGCGCATCTGGCTCGATGCCTCGGACCCGACCCGCACCGTCCAGGTACCCGTAAGAAATGGAACTCTAGGCACCTACCTGGAAGGGGTGGTCGGTTTCAGTCCCAATGAAGCCAAGGTGACCGGACTCGACCAGCTGCTCTCGTCCGGCCGCTGGTTCAGCGAAGACGACCACAATGCCATCATAATTTCCGATTCGACCGCCGGCGAGCTTGGCGTAACCGCGGGCAGCAGCATCGAGGTCTGGGGGACGCCGTTCGAGGTGCTCGGCACCTTCCCCGGCGAGGTGCTCGACACCACCATGGACCTCAACGGAGAACCCCTGACGCCGGTGACCTTTGCCAGGGATCAGAGCGGGGAGTTGTCGGACATCGAACTCGAGGCCATTGAATCCGGCGAAGACATCCGCGGTTTTCAGGGCCGCTACTCCCACACGCCCGCTTCGGTCACCGGGTTCGTACCCGCAGACACCCTGCTGGCCATGGGAGGGTCCCTGAAAAACGTCGCCGTACGGCCTGAATCGGCAACCGACATCGATACGGTTGCCGCCGAACTGATCGACCGCTTCGGACTGGTCATTTTCACTGGCGACCAGGATGGCGTCTGGCTCTACAACCTCAGTGACACGATCGCCTACAGCGGGGTCCCCAATATCATCATCCCCCTGCTCATCTCGATCCTCATCGTGCTCAACACGATGATCAGCTCAGTCTACGAGAGAAAGAACGAAATCGGCATCTACACCTCTGTGGGGCTGGCCCCTTCCCACGTGGGGTTTCTGTTCGTGGCCGAGGCCATGGCCCTGGCCGTGATCTCGGTGGTGCTCGGCTACCTGCTGGCCCAGGTGTCGGCCGCTCTGCTCTCCGGCACCTCGTTCTGGGAGGGGATCACGGTGAACTACTCCTCCACTGCCGGAGTCGCTGCCATGGTGCTGGTTATCGCCGTAGTGCTGATCTCGGTCATCTACCCGTCCCGCGTCGCCGCCCGCATCGCCATACCCGACGTGAACCGTTCCTTTGAGCTGCCCGAAACCGATGGAAACACGCTGCGGGTCTACCTGCCGTTTTTCATGAAGCACGTCGAATACAAGTCGATCGGCGGATTCCTCTACAACTACTTCACCGGTCATCAGGACATCTCCCACGGCAGGTTTTCCACCGGTCAGGTCGATCTGGTATACTCCTGTGAAAACGTTGCCGAAATCCAGCAGAGAATCACTGAAAGCGAGAGCCATGAAGATTATCACTGTGTACACCTGCAGGCCAGGGTCTGGTTGGCCCCGTTCGACTTCGGCATCATGCAGCTCGTCGATATTCAGTTTTATCCGGCCCGGGACAACCCCGCCTTTCTGGAAGTGAAAATGACGATTCATCGGGAGTCCGGCGAGGAAAGCCAGTGGCGCAGGATCAACAAGATGTTCATCCACCAGCTGCGTAAACAGCTGCTCATCTGGCGCTCGATGGATCAACTGACCCATGAGCGGCTGAGCAAAGATTTTCAGAGCGTTTCAGATACCTTTGCCCCTGCCTGATGGTGACCATGAGCGACCGTCTCGAGACAGAGCACCTCACACCCAACATCAGGCTGAGGGCTATCCTCATCGGCCTGGTGTTTGCGGTGGCGATCTGCCTGCTGACCCCGCTCAACAATGTCTATCACCGCTCCACCCCGCTCGGCGGCGGCCATTTTCCCCTGGCGCCGTTTTTCGTCTTTTTCTCGCTGGCCCTGCTGGTCTGGCTGCTGGCCAGGATCAGTGGCCGCCGGACCCTGCTCTCCGGCTCTGAACTGCTGATTATCTGGATCCAGACGGTGATCGGGTCCGGCATCGCCTATACCGGTCTGGCCCGAACCTTTCTCATCAACCTCACGGCCCCGTTCCATTTCGCCACGGTCGGCAACCAGTGGCAGGAAACCTTCGAACCGCTGCTGCCGGCCGCGCTGATTCCCCGCAACAGCGAAGCCATCGAGCTGATGTACAACGGACTGGCGGCCGGCCGCGACATGAACTGGCTGGAAGTCGTTCTGGCCATCCCCTGGGCAGCCTGGTCCAGCGTCTTCCTGCGCTGGGGTATTTTCATCATGCTCAGCTATCTGGTGATGATCTTCATCATCAACCTGTTCGCCAGACAGTGGATCGTCAATGAGAGGCTCAATTTTCCCCTGCTCAAGGTCACCCAGTTCGTCAGCTACGCGGTCGATCAGCCGGGCAGCGCCCAGGTGTTTCGCAACCGCTTCCTGCTGGTCGGCATCCTGATTCCCGTGCTGCTCCACCTGCTCAACGGGATCAGTCTCCACTATCCCTCGGTCCCCACTATCCAGACTTTGATCCTGGCCGGCAAGTACTTTCCCAAAGAAGGGCTGCTGTCCGGGTTTTACAAACTCAAAATATATATCTACCCGGCCTTTATCGGTTTTGCCTTCCTCACTTCCCGGCAGATCTCATTTTCCTTCTGGGTCTTCTTCCTGGCCGGCGGGTTGCTCTACGGCATCCTAGATATGGCGGGCTACGCAGTTCCCGCCTCGGAACTGGGCATCACCTTCGGGCCGACGGTAACCCGCCCTGAGGAGATGCAGATGCTCGGCGCCTACGGCGTCTTTTTCCTGTTCCTTGTCTGGCTGGCCAGGTATCACCTGCTCGACGTCTCCAGGCAGGCCCTGTTCAGACGCTCGATCGATCTCAAACAGATCGAGTGGTTCGACGTCCGAACCTCTTTCTGGGGTATCATTTTCGGCTTCGGCGCCCTGACCGCCTGGTTTTTCTGGCAGGGCATGCCGCCCCTCACCGCCCTGCTGGTCATCTCAGCCTTTTTCATGATTTCCCTGGTGGCCACCCGGATCATCTGCCAGGGCGGGATTGCCTACTTCACCCTGACCGCCGCGCCGATCGACGGGTTGATCGCCTTTTTCGGGACCAAGATGTTCGCCGGCGCCAGCGGGGTGCTCGCCGCCGTCAGCCAGAAGGTGTTGTTTGTCGATTTGCGCGAATCGCTGATGCCTTCTCTTTTGCACGCCAAGAAAATCCACCTGGGCAAGCAGCCCGCCACCCTGCTGCTCACCGGCCTTCTGCTGACCCTGGCGCTGTCCGTGACCAGTTCGGTGGTCGCCATGATGGCTCTTTGTTATCGCTACGGCATCCGGGCGCTGGAACTCGAGTGGGCCACGCGGACCACGCTGAATGTCTACGAGAACGCCTTCAGGCTCATCGTCAACCCGGTCAGCACCGGGGATTCGGTCTACACCTTCGCCATCATCGGCGCCCTGGTCATGTTTGCACTGGTCTTCTGCTATCAGAGATTCTACTGGTGGCCGATCCACCCCATCGGCTACCTGACCGCCTATTCCTCGGCCATGCGCATCCTCTGGGTCAGCTTTTTCATCGGCTGGCTCTGCAATGCCCTGTGCATGAAATACGGCGGGGTGAACCTGTTCAGGAAAATGCAGTTCTTCTTTATCGGGCTGGTGATCGGCGACCTGATGATGGGCGGTATCTGGGCCATCGTCGCCCAGTTCACTTTTTCGAGCTACATGGTTCTACCGGACTAGGTAAATGTACGACGACAAGGAACTAAAAGAATATCGGGACCTGCTGCCGCCGCCCGACCACTTCGAGGAGGGCTTCGACTGGAAGACCATCATCGGGGCGGTGTTCATCGGTTTTCTGATGATGCCCGGCTCGATGTATCTCCAGCTCGTCATCGGCCAGGGCATCGGTCCCGCGGCCCGCTGGGTGACCATCATCCTGTTCGCCGAGATCGCCAAGCGGGCCCACTCGGAACTCAAGCAGCAGGAAATATTTCTGCTTTACTACATGGCCGGCGCCGCGCTCGCCTCTCCCTTCTCCGGCCTGCTCTGGAATCAATACCTGGTCCAGTCCGACGCCGCCCGGATGCTGGGGCTCACCGAGTATATCCCCACCTGGGTCGCCCCCGGGCCCGAATCGATGTCGATCATCGAGCGCACCTTTCTGCATCGCGACTGGATGATACCGATCCTGCTCCTGGTCGGCTCCCAGATCATCCAGCGCATCGATCATTTCGGGCTGGGCTACGCCCTGTACCGGATCACCTCGGACGTGGAGAAGCTGCCCTTCCCCATGGCCCCGGTCGCGGCCCTGGGAACCATGGCCCTGGCTGAATCCACCGAGGAAAAGAAAGAGGGCTGGAAATGGCGGGTTTTTTCCATCGGCGGCGTGATCGGACTGGTGTTCGGCGCCATCTACGTACTGCTGCCCGTCGCCTCGGGCTTGATCTTTACCGAGGCGATCAGGATCATCCCCATACCCTGGATCGAACTGACCAGCCATACAGAGGGGGTGCTGCCGGCGGTGGCAACCGGCCTGCAGCTCGACCTGGGGCTGGTGTTCGTCGGCATGGTGCTGCCCTTCTGGGCGGTCATCGGCGGGCTTATCGGCCTGCTCATCACCGTAGTCATGAACCCAATCCTCTACTCGCAAGGCATCCTGCACCGCTGGCATCCGGGCATGGCCACCGTGGAGACGGTATTTGCCAACAACTTCGACTTTTACATGAGTTTCGGCATCGGTCTCGGCCTGGCCATCGGGGTGATCGGCGTCTGGTCGGTGGTCCGTTCCTTCAGAAGCTCATCGAGCGAACGGGGCACCCTGCATGATCTCTTCAACCCTCCCAAGGGCAGGGGGGATTTCAATTTCTGGATATCGATCGCCATCTACGTATTTTCGACCCTGGCCTACGTCGGCCTCTGCGTCTGGCTGGTGCCCAATTTTCCGTGGATTTTCTTTCTCGCCTACGGCTTTATCTACACCCCGATAATTTCCTACATCACCGCGCGCATGGAGGGTATCGCCGGGCAGTTCGTCAGCCTGCCGCTGGTCAGAGAGGCCAGCTTCATCGCCGGGGCGCGCTTTTTCGGCTATCAGGGCATCGAGATCTGGTATGCGCCGATTCCGATTCACAACTACGGCGAGGCCACCGTGCAGTTTCGTCAGATCGAACTGACCGGCACCTCCATACGCGGGATCATCAAGGCCGAGATCGTCGTCTTTCCGGTGGTGATGGTTGCCTCGCTGCTCTTTTCTCAATTCATCTGGCGCCTGGCACCCATACCCTCGTCCAGCTATCCTTACGCCCAGGAGCTCTGGCACCTGCAGGCCCTGAACACCCTGCTCATGCAGACCTCGACCCTGGAGGGCAACTCAGCTTTTTACCAGGCGCTCAGCGGGGTCACCGTGTTTTCAGGGCTCGGTTTCGGGCTGCTCGCCTATTTTGTGCTCAGCCTTTTCGGCCTGCCGGTACTGCTGATCTACGGCGTGGTAAGAGGGCTCGGGCAGTCCACCCCGCATGGGCTTATTCTCGAAGTGGTGGGAGCCCTGCTGGGCCGTTATTTCTTCCTCAAGAAATACGGGCCCATGTGGCGCCAGTATGCACCTGTCCTGCTGGCCGGCTTTTCCTGCGGCATGGGCTTGACCGGCATGTTCGCCATGGGCTTCGCCCTGATCATGAAATCGCTCAATTATATGGCCTACTGATCGGAACCACCCTCTGATCACCACCCCGTTGTTCACCATCCGCACACTTGTTCCCCACCCGATTTTGAACATTATCACCACACCTTTACTGCTCTGGTTGTTGTGCTTCAGGACAACGATTTCCAGAATAGATTTCAGCACCATGGGTTCAAAATTACCTGAAAAAACAACGGTAAACGCCGATTTTGAGCGTCTTGACATGATTTCCGAATATGACCATTGTCTAAACTGCAATCATGATAAGATCGTTGAAGCGGGAACTTATGGCGAACTTATCGAACCCAAAGGGGTCCTCTATGAACTCGTCAACAGAAGCCGAGAATAACGGTCAGTCTGCCTGCAGGCTCACCGATGATTTCGAACTCCTCAGGCACTCCTCGTTGTTCTCAGGCTTGCACCTCGACGTGGTCAAGCTCTTTGCCTACCTCTCCAACCGCAGAAGCTATCGCCTGGGTGATGTGCTGATCGAGCAGGGCAGCCAGGCCGACAGAGCCTTTATCATTAATGAGGGGTCGATTGATATCACCATCACCCACAAAGAACGCGAAGTGGTACTTCAGCGACTGAGTAAAGGAGATTTTTTTGGCGAGTTGGCACTGTTAGCGCAATTTGACTGGTTTTTCACGGCCCGGGCTGCCACCGATCTGCAGGCCCTGGTGATCGAGCGTAGTTCGTTTCAGAAAATCCTGGAGAAGTACCCCGACTACAAAGACCAGTTGATCGAACGAATCGTGCAGGTGCGCGTCGATCGCCTCATCGATCAAACCAATTTCATGCTGGACAATCTGGCTCTCAGCGACAATGATCGCGCAGCCGGAATCATTTGAGAGATTCCGGTCTTGCTTCCTGTCACCTTTTTTTACAATCCCAAAGGTCTGAAAAATGTGAGTGACCAACGGTTCTTTGGTGAATGCTTGACTTGAGCGCAGTCAGACTATTTTTCGTAAGGCCGGCACTTCATCGACGACCGCAACCAGAAGTGGAGGCAGCTCCATGGGCCCAATGCGCCAAATTTCCTTAAAATCGAGGTAATCCTCGTACACCCGCCCGCGCCCGGAAATGGATAAAGATCAGCCTTTCTGTTATGTATATCAGAGACAAGAAGAGTGGTGATGAGAACGGGCGAACCATACCGCAGCTAAAACCAGAACCGGAGCACCATGCTCCCGCCTTGAAAAGTGGGTCCAACAAAAATCATTCGCTGGAACAATCTGCACCTGGACGTTCCCGAACAGTGGGAGGTCATCGTCAAATCCACCCACCATCTGATTTTTGAGAAGAATCTCAAGCCTCTTCTCGAGATTCGCTGGCAGGCTCCCCTTAAACGATCGAGACAGACAGGAGGTAAAGCCATTGCCCGACAGCTCGAACCGGGTGGTAATTATTTGCGGCACAAAGACTCGGCCGAGCTATTTTCTTCTCACCTCAAGAGTCATTTTAAAGCGGAAACCTACTATCTTGACAGCAATTCGGAAGAGATGGTGCTGCTGCTCACCTGCAGGGATTGCCAGACTGTTGTACTGGTCAGAATCTACAATTCATCGGCCAGGGGACTCAAAGAGTTCGCTGTTGTCCTTGCCTCGCTGAATTGCCACCCGGACCCTGAAGAGCGGGGTGACTGGCAGATCCTGGATTTTTGTTTTTCGCTCCCGGAAGGTTTTGTGCTGGAGCGCTCATCGTTTCGTTTCGGCCTGACCACCCTGGATTTTAAAAATGATGCCACCGAGCTCCGTCTGTGCCGGCTGGCACCTGCGTCTCACCACCTGCAGAAGAGCTCATTTACCGCCCTTTTTCAGTCATTCAGCTCAGCTCCACCGGAGCTCCAGACCACGGTCGATCAGTGTACCCTTTCCTATCATTTCGTTCCGAGCATGGCGGGCCATATATGGAGTACAATCCGCAGAAAAAAAGTTCATCAGGCTTCCCGATTCGTACATTACCCTCACCATGACCGTATTCTAGGGTATTGTATTCGAAGCAGAAGGCCCATTGTGGCGTGGGTAGAAGAGATAATGAAAAACGGTTATGGGATTGTTCAGGAAAAAGAGAAAGCAACCGGCCTTGACGCGTGACCAGGCCCTGGCCTGCACCCCGGTACGCAACGATATCGTCAGTTGGGAGGTGCTGGATTCCGGGCTGGTTCGGATAGAGTATGTGCTGGTGCTGAAACCATTGTTAAAATCGATTTCCGAGCGTTTTGGCGGTGCCAGAGACGAGCTGCCGACCAGAAAACTCGAGCTTGACGCCCTCGGGAGCCAGGTCTGGCAGATGATCGACGGCAGCAGAACAACAGCCCAACTGATCGAGGAGTTTGCCGGACTGCAGAAGATATCCAATCAGGAAGCCGAGCAGTCGATCACACTATTTCTCCGTGAACTCGGCAAGAGGGGCTTGATCGCCCTGGGCTGACTAGCCTGACGTGCATGGAACCACACAGACAATTTCGGTTTACGTTCAACGCTGAAGAACAAAAATTGCCCTTGAGAGAACGTCAGGTAAGAGTTGTGTCTAGGATTCGTTGAGCCTCTTCTGCACTGCCTGCAGGTCGTTCCAGGTGGGTTGTTTCATTTCCGGATTCTTCAGCAGGTAGGAGGGATGGAAGGTCGGCATCAGAGGAATGTCTGGCCCACCCCCAGTCCGAAACTGATGGAATTTCCCGCGCAATCCGATCAATGGTCGGCTGACGCCCAGCATGGCCTGCGTTGCGGGACCGCCCATGGAGAGGATAACCCGAGGTGCAAGCAAGGCTATCTGCTGCTTCAGGTACCCCAGGCAGCTGCCAATCTGGCTATCATCGGGCCTGAGGGTCTCGGGCACACTGCATTTGATCAGGTTGGTGACGAATACTTGTGAGGGCTGCAAATCCATGGCAGCGATCATCCGGTAGAGCATCTGATCCTGCTGCTCCCCGAACACGCTGTAGCTGCTCCCCTCAGCACTGCTCACCAGCCAGTCGCCGACCACCAGCAGGTCGGGGTCAAGCCCCCCTTCTCCAGGGGTGCTCACTTTCCTGGTCTGACACAGGGCGCAGAGATGGCATGCAGAAATCTCATCCGCCAGTTCAGCAATGGTAACCGCCCCGGGAGCCCGGCCCGGTTCCTCGAGGGGCTCCACTGTCACCTGAGTAGCTGCCTCTGCAGCCTCCCTGTGAGCGTGGTCGGCCATACGTTCCAATTGCTGCAGCCCCTCGCTTAAAGAAGCGCTGCGCTGGTAGCAGTCGATCCCGCAGGACTGATGATAGGCGACCAGGGATCTGAGGGATTTAAGCAGTTCTGCAGTGGTCATCTTGGGTATGCAAAGGATTGTGAGTGAAGTTCAGACCCTATTGTAGCGCGTTGACAAGACACCGCAACACTTTTAGATACAACCATAAATCATCGTAATATAATGACTTAATGATGTTCATGGTGGGGTGTGGTATTTTTGTGGTAGTAACGGAAGAAAAGCAAAGCGAATCTTCCCCATTTGTGGTATATTGTATTGAGCATATACACTAATTGAAACCTCCCACCCAGAGGAATTTGCGGACTCATCGGAACCAGTAACGCAGGAACAGGCCATGGAAAAAGCGGAATTCAGCAAGATCAGGAAAGAACTCGGAAAGACCCAGAAACAGCTGGCTGCGCTTCTCGGTATGTCGCTGAAAACGATTCACAGCTATGAGCAGGGATGGCGCTCGATCCCGGCCCATATCGAACGTCAGCTCTTCTTCCTCCTCATCAAGCAACGAGGTCGGAATCCTGAACTCATTCCCTGCTGGGAACAGAAGGAATGTCAGCAAAAAGAGGATTGCCCTGCTTGGGAGTTCCAGAGCGGCCACCTCTGCTGGTTTCTGAACGGCACCCTGTGTGAGTGCACCAGCGAATCATCTTACAAGGAAAAAATTGGAATCTGCCGGAATTGCAAGATTTTCAAGTCTCTAGTCGAATAAGATCAGTAGTGGTGATCATCACCCTTTATTTTAGGGAAAGCGGTGTTATATTATTAAACGAAATAGTTTAATTGGGTCGATAGACCGCGACGTTGATCATTAATAACCATGTGAAAGCTATGCCAATTTATGAGTACGTATGTAATTCCTGCGGGAGCGAGTTCGAGGCCATCGTATCTTCCACCGATCCCTCATCGGTGTCCTGCGAGTCCTGCCAGAGCGATGATGTGAAAAAAATAATGTCGGCTTCCAGCATCAAAGTGGGTGGTTCGGCTGCACCACTTGGGCCGCCGCCGACAGCCGGCTGCGGCGGCTCAGGGTTTTCCTGAGCGACCTGAACGAACCCCGGGGGGGTTCACCTGGCTAAACGGCGCGAATCAGTCAGCGTCCTTGGAAAAATCGAAAACCCGTTCATTTTTCTTCAGAAGCCCGTATTTTTCCCGGGCCACCTGTTCCAGGTAGGCCTGGTCGTGCTTGAGCCTCTCGATCTCGGCCCGAAGCTGTTCGTTTGATTTTATCAGCGCCTCGGTCTGACGTTCCAGTTCAGCTGTCCTTTTATTCTGCTTTACCAAACTGTAAACACCGGTTCCGGGGGCAAAGATCAGCCAGACGACAGTCAGGACGACAAGCATTATGATAATTTTCAGCAGCCTGTTTTCCTGCAGCGGTGTGAGCTTTTTTTTAGGTTTTTTGCGCAGCACAAGTAGCTCGGGTTCAAATGAAATTCAGCTTCCTTTTGGGGCCAATATAACCATTTCTCGTGTTCAAATGTCCACAGCTTTCACCACGACGTGAAATTCGAACTGCAGGCTCATTTGAACGTATCCGCAGAGATGAGACGGTAGTAGAAGCGCCGTACCTCCTGCCCCTCCTTTAAGGCTGAAAGCGGCCTGATCTCTGAATCGAACACCACGTGGGCTGAAAAGGCCTTCTGCTCCAATCTCGATTTTTTGGAAGACACCGCAATCACGTCAGCCGGCTGCCAATTTTTAACCTCGAACCAGCTGCTGTACATGCGTGAATTGAAGCCGAACAGATGCCAGCCGACGCTCTGCCCGACGGTCACATCCAGCTCAGGTCCCCCGCTGCGTTGGGCATTCTGAGTTCGATAAAAGGCCAAACCACTGGTAATCTGATAGTGATCCATGCCCACCACGATTGGGCGGCGACCCGACGTCCTCTCTATTTCATCAGCCAGCTCTTCGACTTCGGCCGCGAGATGATTCCAACCTATCAGAACCGGGCCGGGCGGGTGCGGAATTCCAGGCAGTCCAAGGGTCAGATAGTGCGCTCCAACAGCAAAAACCAGGATGAGCAAAGGAATGGTAAATCGCCACAGCTCCTGTATTGCCATCATACAAATCGAGCAGAACCTGCCATAGACCGAAGTGACCGTACATCCCAGAAACGGGATAAGCGCCAACCAGATCGGGCTGGTCCAATTGAGCTTGACCTCGCGACTGAAGCTGATCATCAGGAAAAGCGCAAATGGTAGAATGGATGAGAGAAAAAGCAGCAGAAATTTGCGGGTGGATGCCTGAACAAGATTCGAGTCATCAGCAGGTTGAGCGGATCTGAAAATTCGGCCCCCGAACAGGAAAAAAAAGACTACGCCGATTAGCCCTGCCGGAGTGAGTATCAGGGCAATATGGCCGATCAGATGATGGGTGGAGATAACCGGCTCGCTGGATATCCGCTTGGCGCTCTGGAAAAGAAACGACGCCCATTCATGCTGCATGTTCCAGATCAGCACTGGTGAGAAGAGCAGCAGCGCCAGGGCCAGCGCGATGTAAGGCCCCGGTCTCAGAAACCAGCGCCGGGCATTTCGATCGACAAGCATGAACAGCAGAAAGGCCGGTCCGAGCAAGACGATAGTATATTTGGACAACAACCCGAAACCCAGACTGATCCCGAAACCGATCCAGGCAGCTGAATCGTTCTCCAGCATCCCCCGATAGGCAAAATAGAGCAGTGCTGACCAGGCCGCATGCAGTGGGGCATCCGGCGTCATCAGAAAACCGACTCCAAAATAGAGCGGCAGGACCGCGAGCAGCAGGACCGCCCCCAGAGCCGCCTGCCGGTCGAAAATCCTGAGCGTCAGACGATAACAGAAATAGGCGGTGGCGAACCAGCAGAGAAACGCACCGATTCTGACACCAAACTCACTGATCCCGCACAAGGAGGTTCCGAGCCAGATCATCAGAGCCACCATCGGTGGATGATCCAGATAGCTGAGATCCAGGTGTTGGGAATAATTCCAATAGTAGGCTTCCTGCTCCATGAGCTCGGGCAAGCCCAAATAGAACAGGCGGAGCGACACCATGGCAGCGATGAAGAAGCTGAGCACAATCTCAATTCTGAAAACGGTGCTGTCGGGCAGCGGAAAAATCCAGACCGCACCTGCGAGCAAGAGCGTCAGCACCCCGATCAGGGCCGCAGGTACGAAGGCGAGCGCATCGGGCAGTAGTTCAAATCGGAGCAGATGCGCAAGAAGCGCACCCTGCAGTGAGGCGGCAAGAGCGACACCCACCAGAAGCCTGAGCAAGCTGATAAAGGTGATGTTCCGCCTCTGATCCTCCACTCGCTTCTGGAATAGAAGCACCGCAACGATGATCGGAGAAACTACGGCCAGCGCGGTCGGGTGGGCCACGACCACAGCGAGGCCAAGCCAGCGAAAACCCATATAGAGCAACACCGAGAGTCCCCAGGAAACGGTAAGCGTCGCCACCAAAGGAAACTCTTTGCCGACGCCAAGATCCTGTGGTAAGCGGGGAGATATACGATTGAGTGATTTCAATGAGGCCACGCGCAGAGATGCAAATCGGTCGAGTTGTCCAGAAGATGATCTACTCTACAACCCTAAAGATCTTTTTCAACAGCCAATGTCGGACAGCAGGGGCATCGAAGCGATGACTCCCTATTCGAGCGATCCGACCGGTGCACCCCAACGCCGGTCTGCAGTGAAGATGACATCGACAATAGTTGGCCGGTGAAGCTCCTCCAGCGCAGCGAGCACTTTGACCCGGATTCCATCAAGTTGGCCCAGACCGGCTATTGAATAATCAGCGGGAAGCACCACGTGCACCGAGACCATTCTGATACGTCCCGGCTGCACCACCCTGACGAAGGACTCGACCACGGGTAAATCGTTGAGACTCCCCTGGACAGTCTGCTCGACCCCTTGCACTACCTCCTGCGAAGGTGCCCGATTGAGCAGTTCCATCAGCGCCTTCCAGGCCATGCGGATGGGGACGGAAATGGAGATCAGCACCACGACCAGGACCAGCACAGGATCGATGTAGGGAGTGAGGTACGAGAACCGGCTGTTCTGAATAAAAAATACGGCAATAAAAGCCAGCAGTACGGCCGATGATATCGCCCCATTCACCAGCCAGTTCTCGGCGTCCACCTTGAGCAGAGGGCTGCCGCTTTTCCGTGCAGCCCGGTGGGTGATCAGCGCCAGGCTCCAGCCGGCGACGGTCGCAAATACTCCGTAGGCCGTAGCATAGCCGAGGGTAATCACACGCCCTCCGGCGACCAGCGCTTCAACCGCGCCAATGAGGGCCATGACCGATATGCCCAGCACCATCAGCCCCTTGATACCGTTGATCAGCGATTCAAAAAAACCATAACCGACCGGGAACCGCTCATCATCGCCGCTGATGACGAGACGAGCCACCTTCAGTGTGAATAGCCCCGTCACGAAATAGATGAGATTGAACACCCCGTCGAGCATGATCGCCTGGGAGTGACTCAATTCAGCGACGACGATGCCGACCAGCCCGATGATCAGGTTGCCTGCCGTCGAAAATTTCAGTCCTTTCCGTTCGTCCATGTCAATGTGTCAGAAATAGAATTTGAGTTGCCACCCGTGTTTCGCCATGATCAATATCTTGCCTGGCGATCATTCTCGTAAAAGGCTCGTCCTATAACTGGTTTTCAATGGGCAGCCACCCCCCAAAAAGATCCGTGAACCCCTGCATGACCCCCCGGGCAGGTTGGGCTTCCAGAGTTCTCTCCGACGACTTCCACTGCAGGCGATTTTTTTTGTTAATCGTTACCCCATAAGCGTTTTCCGGGGCAGTCAGGTACTCGATAAAATCAGCAAGTTCGCCGGCCAGCTCGACAGAGTCTATGAGCAGTCCATTTTCCGAATTGATCACAATGGCCCGGGGATCGAAATTGAGCGAACCTATAAAACAGAGACGTCTGTCAGCCACAATAGTCTTTGCATGAAGCGATATGAATGGAGCCCTGACCGGCTCGGCATCAGCCCAGTTCCTGACCGTTCCCGAAGGCTGGTGGCGAAACTCGAAGAGGTCGGCCCCGGTGACCAGGATCGGTCTCCGATACTTTTTATAATGGCTGTTGACCAGGGTATGGTTGGTGGAGGCCAGTGAGTTGGTGAGTATTTTCACTTTCACCCCACGATCAACACCTTCCTGCACATCCTCCAGAGCGCTGCCCACTGGAATGAAATAGGGACTGGTCAGCAGGAACTCTTCCCTGGTTGGTTCTGAAAAATAAGAAATCATATCGATCAGCCGATAGCTTTCACCCTCGATTTGGACGGGGTCGTCTTGCAGGAAATGAGCTTCGCCGATAAGCAAATTCTCCTCGAGCATAGCGAGCCAATTCTGCCAGTCACCCGGCTCAAGGGAATAAGCCGTTAACCGCGGGCGAAATTTTTCTACCCTTTCAGCCACTCCTGTACGAACCTCATCGAGCGTGTTGTCCGGCAGTTCTTCAATCCAGCGGGTCAGCGGATAGACCGAAACATCATTCCAATAGTGATCGTAGGCAGCGGAGCTCTCCTCCACCACGCCGCCCACGGCAATAACGTCGACATCGAGGAAGTTGAACTCCTTGCCGAGGCCGAAATATTCGTTGCCCAGATTTCTGCCGCCAACGATGATCGCGTGGTTGTCAACGATCATCAATTTGTTGTGCATACGCTGGTTGAGCGCCTGAAAACTGGCCAGGTAGTTGAGCATACCGCCGATCGTTGTATCCCGCCCCGGGTTCGGATTGAAAATCCTGATTTCCAGGTTGGGATGGGCATTCAGAGCAGCCAGATTTTTAGTCGTGGCACCGAGCCAGATATCGTCGACGATGATCCGTACCCGTACGCCGCGATCGGCTGCCCGGAGAAGGCGGTCAAAGAGCAGAACCCCGACGGCATCGCCCTTCCAGATAAAATACTGCAGATCGATGGCTGTGGTTGCCGAGTCAATCAGCGCCAGGCGCGCATCCAGGGCCTCGCGGGCGTCAATCAACAGATGAAAGCCCGAGGCCTCGGCGCCATTGGTCTTTCTGAATCGATCGGCGAGCATCGCCACAGGACCCGAAAGGGCAGGCGCCAGGGCCGGTTCATGGGCCAGGTCCGGACGCGGGGGCAGCGTCGCACAGCCGGGGAAGAACAGGGCGGAGCTGAATAGTATCACCAACGTCAAACGAACGGAGCTTGTGTTCATAACCACCTCTGATGAGAAGAATCGTGAAAGAACGGCCAGGAAACTGGATGAAACCTAGTCCAGGAAGATCGTAAGTTAAAGTTTTTTTACTCCTGAATCTCGACTTTCTCTCTGTAATTGCCTTGTGACGACAGCGAGTTACTTATTCCAGTCAGGCAGGCTACAACTCGGTTAAACCGACAAAACTGCCGTCATTGTCTTCAGCCAGACGGCGCATCAATGCAGAGAATCGGGCGACATTGATATCGGCTCCTTTGTGATCAAACAGCACCGGAAAACCGACGGCGTGAATGCGCACCCGGCGGGAACCGTCACCGAGCGACCGATTTATTGAATCGACGGTGTCGACCACCTCCTGGATGGATCCCCGGGAGAAATCGTCCCCGAACACATAGATGGATATTTTCTTGTCAGCTTCGTAAAACCTCCGGATGGCCGCGGTGATCCCCTCCACCGGACTCGAATTGGAGAATGGCGTCCAGCTTCTGAGGCGCTCCAGAATGGCTTTTCTGCGTGCCGGACTATCCTGGATCCAGCGCCCGGAATACTGTGAGAACATGTAGTCACCCATATCGTTCATCACCTGTATGCCCTTGACTCGCGGATAGATCGAGAGAATTTCCCCCATTTTTTTGCGCACCGCCGGCCAGGCGAACTGCTGCATGGAGCCCGAGGTGTCGATCACAAAGATGATGTACTCACTGTCAACCGGGACCCCGCCGATCGGCGCATCGACAGGGGCCGCGATTTGCTGCTGCTGGAGCCGGATCATTTCCTCGGTGAGATCCTGCCGGGCCCGATAGAGCTGCTGGAGAACCGCCTCCTGAGAGGAGAATTCCACCAGGGTATCCTTTTTATCTTCCCGTGCCCCGGCAAGTTGCCGATTGAGCGCCGCTATCTGATCGAGCAGCTGCCGTTCTTCTGCCCGCAGCCGTTCTGTCGTGCGAAAGAGCAAGGCCGATTGCTCCCTGAGAACGGCTATTTCACTGCTGCGCCGCTCGATATCGAGCGACATGTCCCGGGTCGACTCCTCGATCACTCCAGGCTCGGAGATTTTCATGATCACCAGCAGCAGCACGATTGCCCCGAATCCGCAGGAGATCACATCGAGAAACGATAAACTGAACACTTCTATGGATCTGCGCGTGCGTTTCATGGCCAATCCCTGGTCGGAGTAAGAAATGAACCGCCCGAATCAACCGCTAACTGCCAGAAGAGAGAGGCGGCGAGGGGATCACCCTCGATGGGAAACAAAATGGTATTGACCGGAGTGCCGGCGGGCAGGTTTTTCACCGCCTGCCGGTAAAGTTTGACCCTGGCCCGGCCATCGATGGTCGTTGACCTGGCCCCGCGTGTGCCCTGGGTGGGAAGACCGTCGGTAATCAGAACGATGTTGTCCGGCGGCGGACTCAAGGTGCGAGCCGTGAGAAACGGCTCCTCGAGGTTGGTACCGCCCAGCGGAGCGATCATTTTCAACTGGGCCATTACTTCATCAACATCGTTGAAATTGGTGACCGGCAGCCAGTTGGACGCTTCTCCGGCAGTCAGGTGGGTGACCGAAGTGTTGAAATGGTGCAGTTGGATCGCACTGGTCTGGGGAAGATTGGCCACCAGCCATTCGACAGTCGCCACCGCCCTGCGCCACTTTGGCGCAGCCCTGCGGCTCTTTTCATCGAGTATTTTGCGACGCACCACATCGACGACTCGGCGGTCAAGCATCGAAGCGGATGAATCTACCAGGATCAGCACCCTTGCCCCATCCAGCCGCAGCCCCGTGAGATATTGCCTGTTTCCGGCCCCGACGATGGCCCGGACCTGCCTGCCCGCCTCGCGTGCTTCCTGCTTTTGACTGGCAACCACCTGCAGTTCGTTTTCCAGCCGCAGAAGCTCCTGCTGCAGGGCTGCG
>CBFCWR010000011.1:0-19820 GCA_965601575.1 uncultured Desulfofustis sp.
GACTTGAACAGCTGGTGAAGGAACTCGTCACTTTGATGCCGCCTGGTTTCAAGTACTTTCCGGACGATGTACCAACCGATGCGACGGAACGATTCCTGAGTGCTGAGATTATCAGAGAAAAAGTGTTTTTGCTGACCGGCCAGGAGATACCATATTCTTCCGCGGTCCTCATCGAATCCTTCAAAGAAGACGAGCTTCGCCGGCTCGTGGAAATACACGCCTCGATTTACCTGGAGCGAAAATCACAAAAAGGGATCGTTATCGGCAAGGGAGGGGAGAAAATCAAACAGATTGGCACTGCAGCTCGCAAGGATATAGAAGAGATGCTCGATTGCCGGGTACAGCTGAATCTCTGGGTGAAAATCAAAAAACACTGGTCGCGCGACCAGCGTTTTTTGAAGGAATTGGGGTTTTAGCAGCAGGTGCCAGACACGGGGTCACCATGGGTTTTGCAGCCCCAATCATGGGGCTATTTGTCTGATGAAGAGTGTCTCTTGGACTGGTCGATCTTCTCGACGATCTTTCTGAAATAGGCGTCGTCGTGTTCTATGGATGAGGGACGGGAACGCTGGGCGTCTATCTTCCTCATCAACAGGTCAAGCTTTTTCATCTGTTTGACCCGTTGATGGCTGTCTTCGGTCCTGACGATCAGATCCTCAAGCTTTTGAATTTCTTTTCTGGTCTCGATTTCCGGAGGTACATAGCCGCTGTTCTTGAGGATCTTGTAAGCCATCTTAAGATCATCGGGGACAAAGTTATCGTCGTCGAGCGGCAGCGGTCTGTTTTTCCAGCCGTCGGTCTTCAGGGTACCATCTTCAATGGCCTTGGCGATGCGTTGTTCGGCAATCTTCTGGAGCGCCCGGATCATTGATATAGCAGCGTGTACTAGTTGTTTACCGGATCGACGGTATCGGTGTCGTAGGAAGCGTAGAGTGCCAGACTGGTGAGGATATCGAAAGCTGCCTGGAGCTGATTGTCGCTGCTGAGCCGCTCACTTGCCTCGGCAGACAAGGTGTCGTCATCTGCTGATGGATCACTGCTCTCGGCTTGTGATGATAAGTGATTTTCGAGATCAGCTACCCTGGCCGAGTTCAATGAACGAGACTCATCCGTTTGGGCCAGATCGGAGTTCTGGACTTTGACCGTCACGTCGGGCGTGATACCGGTCACCTGGATGGAGCGACCCAACGGCGTGTAGTAATGGGCGGTGGTCATTTTCAGCCCGGCCCCGTCGTTCAGCGGTATGATTGACTGCACAGAGCCTTTCCCGAATGTATTGGTACCAACAATAACTCCACGCCTGTGGTCCTGAACGGCCCCGGCCACAATTTCCGAGGCCGACGCGGTCCCTTCATTGACCAGAAGTACAAGCGGAAAGCGGCCAAGCGAATTGTCGGCTTTCGCCTCGAAGGTCAAATCCTGATCCTTGTTCCTGCCCCTGGTGTAGACAATCAGTCCCTCTTCGAGAAACAAATCGCTGACGCTCACCGCCTGATCGAGCAAACCACCGGGATTGTTGCGCAGGTCGAGAATGAGGCCACGCAGGGGAGATGTTTCCTGAAGTTTTTCGATGTGCGTGGACATCTCGTTGGTGGTATTGCGTTGGAAATTTGATATACGAAGATAGCCGAACCCTGGCTTGAGCAGGAGCGATTTTACCGAAAGCAGCGGTATCTCGCTGCGCCGCATGGTGAAATCTTTACTCGATTCCCAGCCGTCCCGGTAGATTGACAGCGTCACCTCGGTTCCTCTCGGACCGCGCATAATCTTGACTGCATCGAATGGCGTTTTCCCTTTGGTCGGCTCTCCGTCAATCCTGATAATCTTGTCATGCGCTTTAATGCCCGCTTTGTCAGCCGGGGTGTCGGCGATCGGGGCAATAACCGTAATCACCCCGTCTTCCAGAGTAATTCTTATCCCTATGCCGGTGAACGAGCCGTTGGTTTCATTGCGAAATTCACGATAGTTCTCGGGCTTGAGGTAGGCAGAGTGGGGATCAAGCGACAGGAGCAGGCCGTTAATTGCCCCCTCGATGGCGTCCTTGGCCTCTATTTCCTCCACATAATTTTCCTGGAGAATGCCGAGCACGTTGGCAAAGGTTTCCAGGTAGCGGTAGGTGATCTCTTGCTGTTTGGGATCGGCTTTAGCGTATCCTGTGACGGGCACGACCACCATCAGGGTCATCAGCAGCAGCAAAGAGGCCTGCCTGATATGTACGAGTAATGCATTCATGGGCTGTTACTTCAATCCGGCTGTATCGAGCCAGTCTAAAGGATCGAGATGATCGGTATCCTTTCTGAGTTCGAAATAGAGCCCCGGGGTCAGCAGGGTGGCTGTTTCTCCCATGATCCCTATTCCAGTTCCTCTATCTACCCGTTGTCCTTTCTCGGCGAGTAAACGTTCCATCCTTGATGTAATAGAGTAATACTGATGCCCGTGATTAACAATGACCGTATTGCCGTACCCTCTGAGATACCCTGAATACTGGACCACCCCTTCGTCTACCGCTTTCACGGTTGAGCCGATCGGGGCATCTATGGCGATGCCTTTGGAAATTGAGCTGATGCCGAGCAGATTGGTGGTCTCCTCGTTGAACCGGGCAATAACTCTGCCGGCGACAGGCGGAGGATGGGACCCCTTGTCATAGAGGAATCCCTGATCGATACGCTTTTCCTCTTCTTTTAGACCCTGCAGGGTGGCGGTGAGTTTTTCGGCTGCGGCCTCCATTTCCGTTGCAGCCTTTTCGTGCAGCTTTGCCTGGGTCCTTATTCTGTCCAGAAGCCGTTCCTTTTCACCCTTCAGTCCATCGAGCTTTTCCTGCTCCTCGAGGTTCTCAACCAGAAGTTCTTCAAAGATGGTTTCCTGAAGTCTCAACGAATCGATGGCCTGTTCGAGTTCAGAAATGGTGGCCCGATAGGTGTCTATCAGGTTGTGATCGTATTTGATCAGAGCCAGAAATGCATCCTGAAAACTCAGAAGTTCGGGCAGGGTCTGGTCGGAGAAGCCGATATGAATCAGGCCGAATTCACCGAGTTTGTAAAAGGCCTGCATCCGCCTCTCCACATGCGATTGAACACCCTCCATGAGAGAGGCCGCTTGGTTCATTGCCGCTTTCTTTTCGAAGACGAGCTCCTGCTGTTTGTTCATTCGGGCTTCGAGCGTTTCTATTTTGTAATTCTGCTCGGTCAGCCTGGTGTCGATATCCTGCAGTTCGGTCAGCAGTGAGAGCTCTACTTTCTTAGTTGCTCTGATCTGCTCTTCCTGTCTTTTGATCCCCTCCTGCAGTCGACCGATATTGATGGTTGTCTGCTTGATGCTTTTTTCTATCTCTTTTTTCTTTTGGTCCGAGTCCCCGGAGGCTGCAAAGATGTGATGCGGTACCAGTAAGGCCACACAACTCAGGAAAAGCAGGCCGGAGATGCAAACTCTGCGGAGGTGTGGCAAAGGCTTCTTGTACTGGGAATGGGGCATCGGGTTCACATCTGGCCGTTTCAGCTTCTGAGATATTTTCTCATGGATGAGTAGCTTCCCGTCAGACATAACAAAATAGATACAATCGAAATCATGACGATGATCGGCGGCTCAAAAAAAGAAAATTCGAAGATATTGAGAATCCCGGGCCCGGAAAATTTCATTTTTATCCAGTAGAACAGACCGAAAAGTGAAATTAATCCAAGGGAGGAACCCAATAATCCTTGCAGAATACCTTCGATCAGAAACGGCGTCCTTATATAGCTGTTGGTAGCACCAACCAGTTTCATGAGTTCAAGTTCGGCCTTCCTGCCGATAATGGTCAGTCTGATCTTGTAAGACACCATGAATACCGACGTAAGGATCAGAAGCCCGGCGCTGAGCACCACGATGATCGACACCAATCTGGTGAAATAGTAGAACCGCTCTATCCAGTCCTGGCCGTATTGTACTTTAATGGTGCCGGGCAGTTTACTGAGATATTCGGAGAAAAGTTTCACCTGATTGAGGCTTCTGAGGTTTTTCAGCGGCACGACTTCGATGGATGGCGGTAGAAAGTCCTCAGGCAAGTCCTCGAGTACGTCCTGGTCCTCTCCAAGCTGAGCCTGGAAACGCTCGTAAGCCTCTTGGCGCGACACGAAGTAAATTTCCTCTACTTCATCGAAAGCCAGGATTTTTCTACGCAGCTGCTCTTGTAATTCGGGAATGGGTTCTTCTTCCAGATAGACAATCAAGCGCAGGTCATAACCGAGCTTGTCGCCGATGGACAGCATGTTGAGGTAGACCAGGTAAAAAAAGGCGAAGATAAAGACAGAGAGGCTGACGGTCAGCAGGGTCATCAGCTGGGACAGCCAGGTTTGCCGGAAATTTCTGAATACCTGCCGGAGAACCGCAAAAATAAAACTCATTGCATCACTCCGTCCCGGAGCTGGTGCATCTGTCCGCCGCGCAGCTCCAGCAGCCGGTGTTCTACATCTCGGTAAATGGTATGGTCGTGGGTGGCAATGAGTACGGTAGCCCCGGAGTTGTTGAGTCCCACGAGCATCTCCATGACCCGGGCCGTGGTGGTGGCATCGAGATTGCCCGTCGGCTCGTCAACCAGAATAAGCTTGGGTGAGTTTGCTACTGCCCGGGCCAGCGTCACGCGCTGCTGCTCGCCGCGGGACAGGTCTCCGGTCATGGAGTTGTGTTTGTCGCTGAGATCCAGTTCTTCAAGCAATGCTTTGACCCGTTTCCTGATGACCTGGGGGTTGCGGTAGGAGACCTCCATGGCGATGGAAATGTTTTCGGCCACGGTGCGATCGTGCAGCAATTTGAAATCCTGATAGGCAACGCCGATCTGTTGCCTGAGATAGGACAAGCGCTTGCCCCGCATTTTCCTGATGTCGAGCCCATCGATTTCGACCAGACCTCTGGTCGGCAGCTCCATTTTGCACAGGAGTTTCAGAAAAGTCGTCTTGCCGGCTCCGCTGCGGCCGGTGATAAACACCATCTCACCGCTTCTGATCGAGATGGATACATCTGAAAGAGCCTGAATGTGTGGGTGATAGGTCTTGCTGACTTTGATCAGTTCGACCATTGTGTTGTTGCTTTGATCACTCATAAAATCCTTTTGGCTGCCTGGAGGGGAAAGGTGAACTCGTTCAAGCCCAGCCAATTGTAATAAAGCTCACTACTTGTGTCAATTTGAAAGCATCTCTGTCGGGCAGCCCGGGCCAGCAGTCGGGCTTAGGGACCACAGCCAATAATAGTCTTGTATCTTGAGGTGTTGGTGTTATTATTATCTGTTGCGGTTTTCTAGCTAGTCAGTATCCCGCAGTACGCTATTTCAGTCAATTTTAATACATTTTGAGCATATAAAAGGAGAGAATCATGGATTACAGGGCGACGCTTAACCTGCCCAAAACTTCATTCAAGATGAAGGCCAATCTGACCCAGAATGAGCCCATGGCGCTCAAGAAATGGGATCAGGGAAATCTGTACGAACAAATCCAGCAGCGCAGTGAAGGCCGGCCGCTCTTCGTGCTCCACGACGGTCCTCCTTATGCCAACGGCAATATTCATTTGGGTACCGCATTCAATAAAATTCTCAAGGATATCATCCTGCGCTCACGACGGATGGCCGGATTCAATGCTCCTTATATACCCGGGTGGGATTGTCATGGATTGCCGATCGAGCATAACGTCGACAAGGAACTTGGTGACAAGAAAAAGGATATTCCGACCCTGTCAAAACGCAGGGCCTGCCGCACATATGCAGAGAAGTGGATCAAGACCCAGAAGAAGGAATTCAAACGGCTCGGAGTTCTTGGTGATTGGGACAATCCATATCTGACCATGACCTACGACTATGAGGCGACCATTGCCAGGGAATTCAACAAGTTTCTGCTTTCCGGCGCAGTGGTGCGCTCCAAGAAGCCGGTCTACTGGTGCTCGACCTGCGAGACAGCGCTGGCCGAGGCAGAGGTCGAGTATCACGATCACACATCACCTTCGATCTATGTCAAATTCCCCGTGGTCTCCGATCTGGGCGATATTGATCCGGAGCTGGCCGGCGACAATCTTCAAGTGGTGATCTGGACCACGACGCCATGGACCTTGCCGGCGAACCTGGCCATCGCTTTTCACCCGGAATTTGACTATGCGCTGGTCGAGGCCGGCGGCGACAAGCTGATCATGGCCAAGGAACTTGTTTCCAGGGTGATGGAAGAGTTCGGGCAGGAGAACTTTAGCGTTTTGACGACTTTCCCGGCAACCAAGCTGGAAAATCGTATCTGCCGCCATCCTTTCATGGACCGCGAATCGCTGATCGTGCTGGCGGATTACGTAACCCTCGAGGCGGGCACGGGTTGTGTCCATACCGCTCCGGGGCATGGGACCGACGATTATATCACCGGTCTGCGCTACGGACTCGACATTCTCTCTCCGGTCGACGACGAGGGAGTTTTTACCGGTGATGCTGGAGTATACCAGGGCAAAGCGATTCCCGGGGTCAACGGCGACATCTGCCAGGACCTGTCCGCTTCCGGCGACATGCTGCATCAGGGCGCCATCAACCACAGCTATCCGCATTGCTGGCGCTGTAAGGAACCGGTGATCTACCGGGCCACCCCGCAGTGGTTCATCTCCATGGAAAATAACGGGCTGCGTTCTAAATCGCTCGACAACATCAAAAAAGTCACCTGGACGCCAGGCTGGGGAATGCAGCGCATCTATGCGATGATCGAACATCGTCCCGACTGGTGCCTGTCGAGGCAGCGTGCCTGGGGAGTGCCGATCACGGTGGTGTGCTGTAAATCGTGCGGCGAGATTGTGAAAAATGATGAACTCATAGAAAATATCGACGCCCGTTTCAGCGCTGAAGGCGCCGACGCCTGGTTCAGCCATGGGATCGAGGATTTTCTGCCGGCCGGGCTCCAGTGCTCGAGCTGCGGGAGTGCTGATTTCATCAAGGAAAATGACATTCTCGACGTCTGGTTCGATTCGGGAGTCAGTTATGCGGCCGTCTGTGAACAGAGAGAGGAACTTCGCTCACCCGCCGATCTCTATCTCGAAGGCAGCGATCAGCATCGCGGCTGGTTCCACAGCGCTCTGCTCACTTCGGTGGGAACCCGGGGCACCGCCCCCTATGAAGGGGTGCTGACCCATGGGTACGTGGTCGACGGTCAGGGCAAGAAGATGTCCAAATCGGTGGGCAACGTGGTTGCCCCCCAGGAAGTGATCGAGAAGTATGGGGCCGAAATCCTGCGTCTCTGGGTGGCAAGTGAAGACTATCGCGACGATGTCAAAGTTTCCGACGAGATTCTCGCCCAGGTCACAGATACCTATCGAAAGATCAGAAATACGATCAGATACTTTCTTGGCAACCTCAGTGATTTCAATGGAGCCGATGATGCGGTGGCCTATGCCGAACTCGAAGCTCTCGACAAATGGGCCCTCTCCAGATTCGAGGAGCTCAAGTCCAAAGTCCTGGATGCCTATGAAAAGTATGAGTTTCACTCCATCTACCACGGGCTGAACTATTTCTGCACCATGACCATGAGCGCCTTTTATCTCGATATCATCAAGGACAGGCTCTACGTTTCGGGTACCGAGTCAAAGCTCAGGCGTTCAGCCCAGACCGCCCTTTACGAGATTGGTGAAGGGCTGCTGCAGCTCATGTCGCCAATTCTCTGTTTCACCGCTTCCGAGGCGTGGGATGCACTGAAAGGCAGGGATAACAAAGCTGAACTGGGCGGTTCGATTTTCTTTTCCGATTTTCCCGATCGCAACCAGGCCCATGTGCTGGATGAATCCACCGAAAAGAGGTGGGCCGATCTGGCCAGAGTCCGTTCCGAAATCACCAAGGCTCTCGAAAAGGCAAGGGCTGAGAAAATTATCGGCCATCCCCTGGAGGCCGAAGTGCTGATTTGTACCGATGGGGCATTGGCCGATTTCGTTACCGATCAGCAACAGATGCTCAAGGAATTGTCCATCGTCTCCGAACTGAAGGTAATCGAGCGACAGGGTTTCGGTGACCTTGAACCGGTGCAGAGTGAAGAGGTGGAAGGGCTTCTCATTGGTGTCCGAGCCGCCTCCGGGGAGAAATGTGAACGGTGCTGGATTCGCTCCGAAACGGTTGGCCAGATGCAGGACCACCCGACCATCTGCAGCCGCTGTTTCACCGTCATCGATTCGCTGAACTCTTAGATCGCAATCATACGTGCGCCTTTATTTTATCATTCTACTGGTCTTGCTGGGACTCGATCAGCTGACCAAGTACCTGATCGTGCTGAACCTGGAGCTCTATGAAGTGCGGCCCCTGATTCCGGGATTGTTCAATCTCGTGCACGTGACCAATAAAGGGGCCGCCTTTTCCATGTTCGCCTCGGTGGATTCGCCGCTGCGACACTATTTCTTTGTTGCGGTCAACAGTGCGGCCTTTATCGGACTCACCATCGCCGCCTGGAAAATGGGCGCTCAACATCTGCTCTATCGGCTGTCGTTTGCGATGATTGCAGCAGGGGCTGTCGGAAATCTCATCGATCGGCTGCGTTTCGGAGCGGTCATCGATTTCCTCGATTTTTATGTCGGCTCGTTTCATTGGCCGGCATTCAACGTGGCGGACTCGGCGATATGCGTCGGGGTTGCGCTGCTGTTCGTGATGAATGTCATCGAAATGAAAAAAGAAAAAAACGGGAGTAATGAATGAAGTTAGCGGTACTGTTCCCGGGGCAGGGATCTCAATATATAGGAATGGGCAGTGAATTCATCGAATCCTCGGCAGAATGTAGAGCCATCATGGAGATGGCTTTATCGGTGTGCGACTTTCCGCTGGCCAGAATCATCGGAGAAGGCCCCATGGAGGAACTGACCCGGGCCGCGGTACTCCAGCCGGCAATCACGGTAACCAATCTCATCTGCCTCAAAGCGCTGCAGAACGCATTGCCTGATTCCATCGAAGCGACTTGTTATGCCGGCCACAGTCTCGGGGAATTTTCAGCCCTCTGCGGTGCCGGCGTCCTTTCCGTGGCCGACACCATCAAGCTGGTGGAGCGTCGCGGTTATCTGATGGGGCGTGAAGGTGACAAAAGACCGGGGGGGATGAGAGCAATTCTCGGCCTGGGAATTGAAGATATCGAGGGGGTGGTGAACAATTATCCGGGGAGCGGTGACGTGACCGTGGCAAATTACAATACCCCCCAGCAGATTGTCATTTCCGGTTCCATGGATGGCCTCGACTGGGTCTCAGCCGCCGTAGAGAAACAAGGGGCTAAGGTCATTCCGCTCAACGTCAGTATTGCCAATCACTCACCGCTGGTGGAAGGGGCGGTTGACGATTTCGCGGGAGTAATCGACAGCGTCCACTTCGATACCCCGAGAAGCACCGTATATTTCAACGTAACCGCAGAACCGGAGGACGACCCCTCACGCATCAAACAGATGATGGCCCGACAGATTGTTTCCCGGGTCCGCTGGTACGAGATAATTTCGGCAATGCTCAGCGCTGGCGTCGACACCTTCGTGGAAGTCGGGCCCAAAACCGTGCTCAAAGGAATGATGCGCAAAATTGTCCCCAAAGGGGTCAAGGTAACCACCCTGCAATTTGACTCACCTGAATCGCTGAACACATGCCTTGAGAAACTGAATCTCGGGTGAGTGGGGTGAGTGGCGCCTTTGTATTTCAGAAGCGACATTTTGCCCACGTGTGCCTATAGTAATCGGATATTCGGTCGGTGAGGGGGACAACTTTGGTGACGCCATGACATCGCTGACAGACGCGCTGGAGCGAATTCGCTCCGGCGACAATCTTGATTTCGATCAGGCTCTGGAACTGGCAACCGGCAACGAGCCTGCTGAGCTTTTGGAAGCTGCCGACCGGCTGCGAAAGGAGCTGCACGGCGATCACTTCGATCTTTGCTCGATCATCAATGCCCGTTCGGGAAAATGTTCGGAAAACTGTAAATTCTGCGCCCAATCATCCCGCTACCAGACCGAAATCGAAACCTACGATATCATCTCCTACGAAGAGGTCCGCCGGCAGGGGCTGGAGAACGAATCTTATGGAGTACACCGCTATTCGCTGGTTACCGCCGGTAGGGAGGTCTCCGATGAAGACATTGAATCGTTTGCCTTAATGTATGGCCAGCTGGGTCACGAGAGTGAGCTTTATTTCTGTGCCTCGATGGGGTTTTTGACCAGAGAAAAGGCCGACAGGCTGGTGACTGCAGGAGTGAAACGCTATCACTGCAACCTGGAGACCTGTCGAAGCTTTTTTCCCCGCATCTGCACCACCCACACCTGGGAAGACAAAGTTGAAACCATCCGAATTGCCCGCGACGCCGGCATGGATATCTGCTCCGGTGGGATTATAGGGCTCGGGGAGAGCTTCAGACAACGGCTTGAACTCGCCTTTGAACTGCGTGAACTGGAAGTTCTGTCGATACCAATCAACATTCTGACTCCGATACCCGGAACACCGCTTGGCGCAGTTGAGCGTCTGTCCCTTGGCGAGGTATTGACCTGCATTGCCATGTTCAGACTCATCAACCCGATGGCGGTGGTTCGCCTGGCCGGAGGTAGAGCCCAACTCGGAGATCAGCAGTACCGTTGTTTTCAAGCGGGAGCCAATGGGGCAATCGTGGGAAATTATCTGACCACGACGGGTAATTCAGTAGCAGAAGATCTGCAGATGATCGAGTCACTCGGTTTTTCGACCGGTGATGCAGCCGCCAAGAAATGAACCATACCGGATCAGCAGCCATGGTGTCCTCCGACTGGCAAGAGCTTCTCGCATTCGACCGTGAGCATCTCTGGCATCCCTATACCTCGATGACAGAGCCATTGCCGATATACGGGGTGGAATCCGCCAAGGGAGTCAGGATACGACTGGCTGATGGACGAGAACTGATCGATGGGATGGCCTCCTGGTGGTCAGTCATTCACGGTTACAGTCACCCCCGTCTGATCCATGCCCTGAAGGATCAAGCCGAATCGTTGAGCCACGTGATGTTCGGGGGACTCGGCCACAGGCCGGCAGTTGAACTCGGTAGGAGATTGGTGGAGCTGACGCCGGCTGGTCTGGAGAAGGTTTTCATCAGCGATTCCGGTTCGGTGGCAGTGGAAGTGGCGATGAAAATGGCGCTTCAATATCACCATGCCCGGAACAGTTCGAAGCACCAGTTTGTCACCGTGCGTTCAGGGTACCACGGGGATACCTTCCACGCCATGTCGGTATGTGACCCGGTCACCGGGATGCACCATCTGTTTTCGCAGGTCCTGCCGCACTATCATTTTGCGCCGCGGCCCGAGAGCGCATTTGCTGGTCACTGGGACCCCGACGAGATGAAACCATTGAAAAATCTGCTTGCCGCGCATCACCAATCGCTCTGTGCGCTGATTATCGAGCCCATCGTCCAGGGAGCCGGCGGCATGCGCTTTTATCATCCCCGCTACGTGCAGGAGGCCAGGGCGCTGTGCGACGAATTCGATCTACTGCTGATCTGCGATGAGATCGCCACCGGTTTTGGCAGAAGCGGGAAAATGTTCGCCTCCGAACATAGCTCCATCAGTCCGGACATCCTCTGCCTCGGCAAAGCCCTCACCGGTGGTATGTTGAGCTTAGCTGCTACCTTGACCACAGAGGAGGTGGCCGAGACCATTTCATCCGTCGAACCTGGCGTTTTCATGCATGGTCCGACCTTCATGGCCAATCCGCTGGCCTGCCGGGTGGCGGTGGAATCGATTGATCTGTTGCTTGAAAGCGGCTGGCAGCACAAGGTGGATGATATTGAAAAACAACTATGGCGAGGTCTGGAGCCATGCCGCTCCCTGAAGCAGGTTGCAGAGGTAAGGTGCCTGGGCGCCATTGGCGTGGTGGAACTTCGTCAACCGGTAAAAATGGCCAGAATACAGGAACGTTTCGTTGAACGTGGCGTCTGGGTTCGGCCGTTTGGAAAACTGGTGTACGTGATGCCGCCTTACTGCATCGAATCTGCCGATCTGGATCAGCTCTGCCGAGCCTTGGTCGAGGTCGTGGCCCTGGAAAACTGAATGATCATGGATTCGCTCAGAGAAGAACTCGAACAGATGCGGTCGAGCGGCATGTACCGGAGCCTCAGGCCGCTTTCAAACAGGGGGGCGGGCACGGTCGAGCAAGGCGGCAGCACGATGATCAATCTCAGTTCTAACGATTATCTCGGTTTGGCTGGCAATCTCGCGCTGATAGAACAATTCTATTCCCTCAGAACCCCAGGCACCACCATGGATCGGTATGCGCCAGGGACCGCATCCTCTCGATTGCTCACCGGAGACCTGCAGCTCTCTCACCAGCTTGAGGATCTCATTGCCGGTCTCTATGGCCGGGAAAGCTGTTTGTTGTTCAACTCCGGCTATCATGCCAATATCGGTATCATCCCGGCGCTTTTCACCAAGCATGACCTGATTCTCTCTGATAAACTTAATCACGCCTCGATACACGACGGTCTGCAGATCTGCCGAGCCGAATTCAAGCGTTTTCGTCACGCCGATTATGAACATCTTGAGTCTTTGCTCGAGGGGCATCGCGAGAAATATCGGCGCGTCGTCATCGTCAGCGAATCGGTCTTCAGTATGGATGGCGACACCGCACACCTGTCCACCCTGGTCGATCTGAAAAAACGCTACGACTGTCTGCTCTATCTCGATGAAGCGCACTCCATCGGTTTATATGGAACCACCGGGCTCGGGCTGGCTGAGCAGCAGCAGTGCATCGCCGACATCGATTTGCTGGTGGGCACCTTCGGCAAGGCGTGCGGCTCGGTGGGAGCCTTTCTGGTCTGCGACGACGCGGTCCGCGATTATCTGATCAATCGCAGCCGTCCGCTCATCTTCACCACGGCTCTGCCCCCGGTGGTACTGAATTGGAATCACTTCGTCATGAGTCGTCTGGCTTCCATGCAGCCCCAGCGGGAAAAGCTCCAGAAGACCTCCCTTGAATTGCGCAATGAGCTTGAAAAAGTGGGTTTGGAGACCGGCGGCAGCACCAATATAATTCCGGTGATCATCGGTCCTGCCGACCGGACAGTGGAAGGGGCGAAACTGCTCCAGGAAAATGGCTTCTATGTGCTTCCTGTGCGCCCTCCGACCGTACCGCAGGGAACCTCGCGCTTCAGGCTGTCCCTCACCGCCGACCATGACCTTGAGATGCTGGCCCCGCTTCCGGCAATGATCAGAAACTGGCTGGACGGAAAATGATTGCCCACTGGCTCTATAGAGATCGAGCTCAGAAGCTGATTCTGTTCTGCAATGGCTGGGGTATGGATCACCACCCTCTGAGAATGCTCGACAACGGAGGTCACGATGTGCTTGTACTGTCCGATTATTCGACCTTCGAATTACCTGTGGATCTGGCTGTGCTCGATGCCGACTACCGGGAAATCAATCTTGTCTGCTGGTCGTTTGGCGTCTGGGCGGGCCCTCAACTTTTTGGGGAGAGTACACGCGTCTTCACACGTCGAATCGGTATGAATGGCACTCTGCGGCCCATAGACGATCGATTCGGCATCCCCCGCCAGTTTTTCAATGCCACCTTGGAGCAGTTTTCCGCGTCGGTGCGCGACAGATTTTATCGACGCATGTGCCGCTGCGAGGGTGCGCTTGATCTGTTCATACAGAATCAGCCTCGAAGGAGCTTGGAAGACCAGGAGGATGAACTTCAAAAGCTCTCTAAACTGGTCACGGGGCGTGAGCAGGACGGTTCGTTTTTTGACACGGTGATAGTGGCCAGCCGCGACTATATCGTCCCCACCGCTCATCAGCTCGCTTTCTGGCAGGGACGCTGCCCCATCGTTCAGGTCGAGAGTTGTCATTATCCCTTTGCAGGCTGGCGAAGCTGGGCTGAAATAGTGGCGTTGCAGAATTGAAATGAATCGAGGTGTCCATCAGATAGAAAAGGATCGTGTGGCCCGTTCGTTTCTGCGGGGGATGCCGACTTACGAAGACCAGGCAGTGGTGCAGAGGCTGGCAAACGAACGACTGCTGAGTCTTCTGGTTGCGCTGGGGCGGAGCCGCTACGACAGAATCCTGGAAATCGGCAGCTGCACGGGAATGTTCTCCAGTCTTTTGCAGGAGACTTTTTCTCCTGAGCTCTTTTTTTTAAATGACCTGGTTCCCGAATTTTTCCAGACGGTGAAAAAGAAACTCATTCGCGGAAATTCGACTACGATTTTGCCGCTGTTCGGCGATATCGAACATTTGGAGCTACCGTTAAACCTGGACTTGGTGACGTCTTCTTCAACTTTTCAATGGCTCGAGGATCTGCCCCGTTTTTTTTCAAAAGTTCATCGATCATTGACTGCAGGTGCGGTTTTTGGTTTTTCAATGTTTGGTGATGAAACATATTATGAGATCAGGGAACTCACCGGCACGGGGTTGACCTATCCATCCTTTACCGAGGTGCGCGATCAGGTTGCCGATAATTTCAAAATCGTGCATGCTGATATTGAACGGGATCATCTCTACTTCGATCATCCCCGCGAGGTCCTCGGCCATATTCGTGCCACCGGTGTTGGCGGGGTAGGGGGCTTCAACTGGACCCCACGACGGTATGAGCGGTTTGTCCATGACTACCGTGAAAGGTTCGCAACGGAGCAGGGCCTTATGTTGAGCTATGTATCGTATATTATTATTGCTCAGAAAAGGAGTTGATGGGAGTGGCTGAACAACCAAAAGTGATTGTCGTCTCAGGTATCGACACAGGTATCGGCAAAACGGTGGCGACCGGTTTAATGGCCCGTTGGTTTAAGGACAACGGGATCAGTGCGATCACCATGAAAATGGCCCAGACCGGCTGCAGCGACATGAGCGACGATATTCTCGAACACCGCAAGCTTGCCGGCCAGGAACTTGTCGAGGAAGACGCCATGGGCATAACCTGTCCTTACGTCTTCCCTGTGCCCTGCTCACCTCACCTGGCGGCCCGTCTCGAGGGCAGAACGATCGACACGGAAGTTATTTCCGGGGCGGCGGAGCAGCTCGCCAAAGAGTACGGTACGGTGCTCATGGAGGGCGTCGGCGGACTGTTCGTACCATTGAACGATAACAGTCTGGTGATCGATCTATGCAGTGAGAAAAACTGGCCGGTGATCATGGTGAGTGGACCCCGACTCGGCTCGATCAATCATACGCTGGCGGCGCTGGAGGCACTGGACAGGCGCAACATCTCTCTGGCGGGGCTGATATATAATCTCGACGGCAGCAGGAATACCGATCCTAGAATCGTTGATGATTCGCGCAGGCTCTTCTCCGAGCGGCTCGCCCATTTCGGCTGTGAAAAGCGAATGTGCGATCTTCCCGAAGTTTCATGTACGGAGTCCTACTGCGTCGATTTTTCCATTCTTTTTAACTGACTCTCTGGATAGATCACATTATGCCCAGCAGTAAAAACAAGCGTGTATGCCTGAGCTGCAAGCATTACAGACCGACGGACGAAACGGTCGGCAGATGCCGACTGGGCAGAGGTGCAATTGACCCAACCACCTACCCGGTGATGAACCATGAGGATTGTTGCGAATCATGGCGGGACGTGGGGCAGAACTACCATATCAGGATTGGCTGGGTTCGGGCGTTGGCAGGCAACACCAACAATGATTCGGACAAGAATGACAGTAAGGCAGGCTGAGCTTCTGACAGTATAGCCCACCACAGCGGGTACCCAGGTGAAGATTCTCAGTGTTTCAGACATCGTTGTGTCCGACCTTGTCGGCACCAGCAGCCCCGTTGAAGCCGATTCCTTCGATCTGATAATCGGCTGCGGCGATCTGCCCCCTGAATATCTGGCCAGGCTCAGGGCCAAGTTCGATGTTCCGCTCTACTATATTCTGGGCAACCATGATATTCGGCACGAACTTACCCCCCAGGGCTGCCTGAATATCACCGGCAGGATTGTCTATCATGGGGCTTTTACATTTCTCGGGTTTTCAGGGTCCCGCTGGTACAATGGCAATCCCAACCAGTTCAGGGAGCGTGAGATGCGGGCTCAGATACGTAAGCTCTGGTTTCCCCTGTGGCGATTGAAGCAACTCGATGTGCTGGTTACCCATGCTCCCCCTCGTCACGTCCACGATGCCGAGGACAGGTGCCACCGGGGCTTCTCCTGCTATCGCGATTTTATCAAGAAATACAAGCCGCGATTTATGATTCACGGGCATATTCACCGTTTATTCAAGACGCCAGCCGAGCGGCTGAGCGTGGTCAATGAAACCAAGGTGATGAACAGCTATGGCTACCACCTCTTCGAAATCTAGATTGGCTCGGTTCTGGCACCGGATATCGGGTATCGGCGACCAGCAGGGCCGAGGGGAATCTGCCAGTAATTTCGAAAAAGTACGGACCGATGAACAGGCCTTTGAGTCTATCGACCGGGGAACCCTGTTTGTGCCGATCAACAAAATCGTCGGCAGTGTCGGTCGCTACCACGACTTCGATGCACATTTTCGTCCCAAGGGCTACGACAGTGACGAACGCCTCAACGACATCATGAAAAAAATGCGCGAAGGCAAGGTGATGCCGCCGATTTCTCTATATCAGATCAAGGATCATTATTATATTCTCGACGGGCATCATCGCTACGCTGCGGCCAGGGAGCTTGGGCACCAGGAAATACGTTCCTGTATCCTCGAACTGCTTCCTTCAAAAGACACTATCGAAAATCGTCTCTATCGGGAGCGTACCGAGTTCCGGGATCGCTACCACCTGTCCGCTTCCATCGATCTCACCGAGATGGGACAATTTCCGGTACTTGAAGAGCAGATTGAAGAGCACCGCCAGTTTCTCGAAAGTGAACGAAACAGCGCAGTGAGTGCACCGGAAGCCGCCGCCGATTGGTACAAGACGATTTACCTTCCGCTTCGCACCCTGATTGTGTCGAGTAATCTCACCAGGTCTTTCAGATCAAGAAGCGCGGATGATCTTTATCTTTACATATCCCTGCACCAATGGAAAATGGACAAATACCGCACCTACGGAAAAGGGATTGATAAACTGATCCCCAAGAACATGGAGGAATTCAGAAAAAAAATGGCTCAGCACACCGATCAAAACTATCCGGAGATGCGCAGAGAAATCAATGTCTTTGTCCTGATGAACGTTGAGGGCCGCCACGAGAATAAAATTATGGATAAACTCTATGCGCTGGAGGAGGTGCGCGAGGTGCATTCTGTGCACGGGGCCATAGACATTATCTTTCGGGTAAGACTGATGCGGGACCTGTTGTCTTCAGACGCCGAGTTGATCTCGCAGTTCATGCAGAGCACCATTCGGCAGTGGCAGGGGGTGGTGAGCACCCAGACTTTGCTGCCCGGCCTGTCGCGCGTCAAAGATCTCTAGTGAAATATTCGGGGTCTGCAGAAAGAAAGACGGCCGCAGCTGGTGAGCTGCGGCCGTCAGTTTGTCAGGGCTTAATGCGAGTCTAGGCCCGCAGGCTGCCCGCCAGTTTATGGTCGCCAAGCGCTCTCAGTGCGCTTTCAGCCACACTAAATTTGAGTTTATCAAAATCTTCGGCTTCTGCGGCTTTCTTGAACAGGGTTCTGGCTCGATCCTCGTCACCGAACCGGCGCATGACGCTTTCGGCAAGTGCGGCCAGATCCTTGGCACCGCTCAATTTATCCTCCGCAATACCATATAGTTTTTCAAGTATAGACCGACTGCCGCCCTGTTGTTCCACATAGGTGAAGACATGTTCAAACTGATAGCCGCGTGAACAGAGATCGGCCGCGTTGGCGTAAATCTCAGCGGCCAGATTTTGATCACCCAGGCTGGTCGCGGCTTTGCCGGCAATGGTCAACAAACCGAAACGATCGTCACATTCGCTCTGTGCGTTCTGCAAAAGCTTCCTGGACCAGTCGTCGTCGCCGAGCACCTCTTTGACCGTGGTGGCAAGCTTGGTCAGATCGGCAACCGAGCTGAACTGCTCTGCCATCTTTTCAATGTATTCCCTGGCCTTGGCCTCATTTTTGAGGTTCTTCATGGCGGCTGCGGCCACATTTTTTTTATCACTGAATTTCTCGGTTGCCTCAAACTGTTCGGCATAGATGCGTCCCGCCCAATCTTTGTCGTCAAGATCCGTTGAGATAAGGTCAGCCAACTTCATCCTGTCGTCAAAATAGGCCGCCTGTTTTTCGGCGTTGGCGAACAATTTACGCACATAGGGCTGGTCGCCGGTGGCCTGCGCCACCTCGTGGCCCAGATTCCACAGTGCCGCGGCTTCCTCTGCTTCCTGCTCGCGCTTGATATAGCCGTCGTAGAGGTCGGCAAACTGTTCCCTTTTCTCTTTCTGCAGGGCAATGTCGTCCTTCCACTGCTGATCATCGGCATATTTGAGTACCGCGTCTGCCACCGATTGAAATTCGGTGTTGGTTTTTACCGCGTTCTCGGCTCGCTTCAATACATCGATGGCGCTGTCGCTGTCATCCAATTCGTCGGCCAGTTTCTCGACAATCTTGACGAGCTGCGGAGCTTCGGGGTCAGTGGCTGCCGCTTTCTGCAATACCTGACCGGCGAATTCCTTGTTGCCGGTATCCTTAATTACCGCATCGCCAAGTTTAATGAATTCCTGGAAACCGCTGTAGTGATCACCGGCTTTTTGATAGGCGGTAAGGACGAGGTCCTGGTCATCAAGGGATTCTTTGATCATCGCACCCAGTTTGACCAGGTCATCCCCGCTGTCGACCATACCGATGGCTTTGTTGAAAAGCTTGGCACCATATGATTTGTCGCCAAGCGCAGCAACTGCTTCCTTGGCAAGACCGCCCATGTCGATGCCGGTCGTGATCTGTTCTTCGGCGCTCTGATACATGGTCGAGCCGAGGTCGCTGTCCGGGAACAATTCACCGGCACTGGCTGCCAGTGAGGCAAAATCGGCGCCGCTTTTACAGGATCCGGTAGCCTGAACCAATACTTCTTTGGCCTGGTCCGGATCATCGAAATCGTTGATCAATCCTTTTGCCAACTCGATGAAATCCGCCGGAGCCTTGCATTGTTCTTTGGCCTTGCCGCTCACTTCTCGAGCAAGGTCCTTATCACCCAAGGCGTCGTTTATTTTCTTCGAGAGGCCAAGAAATTCAGCCGCCTTGGTCGCTTTCTCGGTGGCTGCTCCGAACATCTCGCGGGCCCCTTCGGCATCACCGCCCTCGGCTGCGGCAACGGCAAGATCAGTCATCTCGCCGGCATCCCGGCAGGCAGATTTGGCCTGGTCGAAATATTCCGCAGCTTTTTCGGCATCGCCCAGGATCACTTTGGCACCGGTGGACAGGGCGAGGAAATCCTGAGCAGTCGCCGCCCAATCGGCCCCTTCCTCGTAAAGCTCGACGGCCCAGTCCTTATCGTCCAATTCCTTGAACGCCTCAAGAGCGACCGCCACGTAATCCGGGGTTTCCTGACAGTCGTCATATTTTTCTTCAAGTTCTTCACGCGTCGCCATGGCAATCTCTCCAGTTTTGTATTGTTGTTGATATTTACAGCTGTGCTTCTCTCACGAGAAATTAGATATTACTCGAATAACAAAAAAGATTTAAGCATGCTCGAAAAAAATGTGTGAGCGATTAATCCGAATCACGAATTAAGGCTTGTCGGTTGATCAGTTGCTTTTCATATGGACCGTTATTTTGTAAGATCGCGATCTACTTCTGATTCGGGAATCCCCCTCATCTGAGCTTGCAGTGCGAGGCAAAGAATAACCTGGCCCATAATATGTCTCGAACATCTACCGCTGTATGGAGCTGCGGTGGCGCTGATTGTCACGCAGAGCCATGGACCATCTCCGGGCGCGTTTTCCAGCGCCGATGCATCCAGAACCAGTGATCAGGGTAAAGCCGGGTATAATGTTCCAGGCG
>CBFCWR010000012.1:0-19411 GCA_965601575.1 uncultured Desulfofustis sp.
CATATATTGAATGTCACTTGGAATACTCTATATTGGTTGAAATGGTGGTTGGGAAAAGTTAGGTTTGTGTTTATTGATGGCTGTTTTGATGAATATTGCGGAAAAGTAAGGGCGGGCTTACAAAGCGATGACTTATCGCCTTTAAAACAACTCCCAAGGCATCTGGACCAGCGGGCTTGGGACAGTGCTTGTCGGCCTGACCATTTATAATGCTTTTTCCAGTCCATTTACACTGGCCACCATGACCTGGGTCGCGCCTTAGGCATGCCCGGTCTTCCTTTTTTTCTGAAATGAACCCGCCTGATCATGTGACGTCGGAAGGTGCTATAACTTTAATTGTAGGGGTATCTTCCATGATTTGAATTTCATTTGACAGTTCTATTCGATCCGGATTTTCAGTGCTTTGCGCCCTTAACGCCCGGACAATCTCTTTTTGTTCCAGTGTAATCTGTTCTCCGCCCTGAGTTTGGATATAGGCCGCCCAAGGGATAAATTTAGTCCGCGGAAACACATGGCCCTTTTGGGGTGAGATATCGATGTTAAGTCCGGCAATAAAGGCAAGATTTTTACCGTAATAATTAGGTTCCTTGACCAGTGTGCGATATGTTCTGTCAAATTCTATCTGAGTGTTGGCCACAGCTGCGATAAGGGGTGGAGAATCTGAGGTAACAATCTGGGCCATATAGCGGGCTAGATTCTGCTCAAGCTGGTCATGGCCTTCAATGGTTGTCGAAATATGATGCTTAAAATAAAACAAGTCCTGGGTGAGTCTATTTCCGATGGGCAGCCGTTTGTCCTGTTTCCATGATAAAGGGGATAGCCTGGTTTTAAATGCCGGGTTCATACGGAACATCTTGGATGTGCTTAATACGTGAATGGGTTCCGGGTGCATACTTCCCTCTTCGATATCGATCATTTCTTCAAGTAAAAGAAACAATCCCTGCTCACGGTTGGTATCTAAAAACTGATTATCAATAATGACGACATCCTGACCGTCCATAGTGGAAAACGAGATGTTTTTCTGGGCAAAATCATATTCCTGCTGATACTTTTCTAGAACTGCACAAATCTTGCCACACGAATCTTTATGGACAGGGGGGTCCATCTGCATACGACGATAAATTCCGAACTTGTTCTTTTCAGGATCATATCCCACATGACTGGCCTGGATGATCACCAAATCCTTGCCATGGTGAGCGTGAGGTCCATGGCGAGTTGTGGCCACAATCCCGCCAACCCTACCATGGTTGAAAGGAAATGCACCAAAATGTTTGGCGATCAGGATAATGGGAAAGCCCTGGCTCTCATCTGAACAGAATGCACGGGAAGGCATGATGCGTCCCGGCTTGAAGCCATATGATTTACACAGGTTGTAAAACTGAGGTACAAACTTACTGTAGCGCATCATACTTTTATTAAATTGGAAATCAATCATAACGTTCTGCATGATATTTTTTCTCCCGAACTGAATTTAAGGTATGCGATATAGCGTTGTCAGGCAAATAGTATAGGTTACCTTAAATGCTTAGTCTACTTTTAATAAATTGATTTTCTGACGCCGCATCTTGGGCAAACCCGTTCCGGGGGAAGATCGGCAAAAGCAGTTCCCGGGGCAATACCTTTTCTTCATCTCCTAGGCAGGATCATACACATAGCCTGATATCATCCCCTTTCTTTGACTTTGCTCCGGAAACTTATTAATAGTAAAAGCATGAAAACAGCGGTAGTCAAAATGATTGGGAGAAAGCTATAAAAAAGGAGATGCACTTCAACACAACAGCCATTAATGGGGCTACAGGAGAATACAACAACAGTTCCAGGCAGTCCATAATGAAAGGCTGATCATGGAAAATCAGCTGACATCTAAACAAAACTGCCTTATCTAGCACCTCTAGCAAACTATTGAGATGAGGAGGCTCACATGTTTGTAAAACAATCGGATCTACTGTCGGGACTGGATGATCAGTTCAAAAAGGACTTCACCGACTCAGCGTTGAAAAAGACACTTCCGAAAGAATATAAGCTTTTCAATACCGGAGATAAAGCAGATACTTTCTATATTTTGACAGAGGGCCGGATACGCATCAGCGTAGGAGAGGAGGAGGAGGACAAAACGACCTATATCGTTGAGCATGCCGGTGAAGGTTTTGGCTGGTCAGGGCTCGTGGGATTTGAAAAGTACACCGGCTCGGCTGAGTGCCTTGTGGAGTCAAGCGTCATGGTCTTTGACAATAAGTTTGTCAAAGATCTTGCCGAAAGTGACCCGTTAAATGGCTTGCGTTTCTATCGCAGGCTGGCCCGTATGCTCGGCGACAGACTGATTCACAGTTATTATCACGACGATGCCGATGCCATCTATGAGGGGCTGGTGCATAATAATCCAGGAGCGACCAAACACCTGAGGAAACTCATTAAACCACTAAAATAGCTTGAATATCAATGGGGCGGGAAACCGCCCCATCCTAAAAAAGATGGGATTGCGCTGTAATTCTCGCTGATGATAAATGGCTGCAGCTCTGAATAGCTGTAGAAGCAATAGCAACACCACCGATCTTTTCTGCCACCAACCAGGTAAGGTTAAATCCAACAACAATCAGTGTGTGGAATACCTTTCCACTGAACATATCCGGCTACGCAAACCTTCATCGCGGGGAGTAAGATCCCGCTGTAATAGGCTCTGCGCAGCACAGTCACTTAAGTGATTGATTTATCAACTATTCATTAGATTCGCGACATCACGCAGGAATGGGATCAAATCCCTGTCTGGGGATGTAGCGATACATGAGATCATCGCTCTCGGTATCGATTACGACAAGGTGCATCCACTCGTTGTCGAACAGCTTGGTGAGAAGATCTGAGCGCTCAATGATCCAAAGGACCCTATCACGTGGCGCCTCAACTGCGACGAACAGGCGGATGGGTTCGTGGAACGTCTGGTCACCGCCACGCATGACTGTCTGCCAGGCAAGGCCCGTCCGCAGATCGCTCTGAGGACCAGACATGACGGCCACGCGCCCAACAACGTTGTGGTATATTTTACTCCCGCTGCCGTAGACCTCAGGGTCTGTTGCGGTGAAGTAATGTTCGCCGTTGATCCATTGGCCCACCGCCAACGGCCCATTCATGATCCTTTCGAGTTTGGCGCCGGTGAAGTCAAGACGATAATCATGGGAATTGAGAAATGTCCTGCCCTCGAGGTTGAAATCCTGGGTCAACCGACGACTTCCTATGATATAGGCAGCGTTCTGCGAAAGCCCCCACTCTGGCCTGGTTTCACTCCAATCACCGGAACGTCGATGGGCTTCCTTTACCGCCTCTGCTGGTGACAGACCATCATCAGAGCCTGGCAGTCGCAACATCCGCTCCTGAGCGGCTCTGGCGGTCGCTTCCCTGCACCCTTTCTTAAACACCTCAAAGTCACGCTTGTGTGTATCTGGTAGCTCTTCTAAATCAAAAAATGTTACCTCGTCAGTTGTCGTGTTATGCAAACCGGCGATGAAATGCGTGTCCTCGGGAATCTCAATGCCGCACTCCGCCGCGTACTTGCGGACGTTAGGTCTGTTGGCCATGGTTGCGAAAAGGCGCACATTGGGCGCACTGGATTGACCCCAGCAGGCGCCGCAGTCGATGGCCGATTCGTATGGGTTGTTGTCCGATCTGCTTACGTGGCCAACGAAGGCAACCAGACGAGAGACCTTATTGGTGGTGAGACCCATGGCCCGAACCACTGACTCGATGGTGGCCTCCTGTTCCTCGTCGGTGAAACCAATTTTTTTCTCATCGTCCCGGTCGATTGCCATCCGCGTGCTCACCGGCGGCACGATTGCGTCGTGAAAACGTTTCCGCAACTTAGTATAAGTCGCTGGAACCAGGGTCCGCCCGAAGAGCGGGAAACCGAAAAGCCACCCCAATGCCTCCACCTTGACATAGGGCGTGAGCACGTGGCTTTTCATATCATGCTGCATCTTTTTAATGGTCTTGAGGAACCCCTTGCCCTTCTTAAACCTGCCTTCCTCCGACTTGGCGCTCTCTCGAATCACCTCGATGATAGTGTTTCCGGGTTTAACAATCCCAGGGTTTTGATTTGTTATGTGGTCGTGACCAAAAGCAACAGCGCGTAAAGGGGTGTCTAAGAATCCACCATAGCCGAAGGTTTCGAAGTTCCCGACACTCTCTAAGTTTCGTCGAAACGGTTCTGAACGAACGTCGATGCAGAAAATGCCCTGAGCATCGGGACGAGTTGATTCCTCAGAATCGTTTTTCATTTTTATAGCCGATGATCGAAGCTTGCCAATCATATCGTCCAGGTATCTTGCCTCATAGGCCTTAAGCCACACAGGCCCATGCTCGGACTCGGGGAAATCATTGAGCCATTGCAGGAGCTGGTCGAGCTGCTCGGGTGCTGCCTGTTCGAATGCCGTGGGCGAAAGTCCAAGTGCGGATACAAGCGACGAGAGTTGCAAGGCCGATGCGAAACGCCCGGACTTCAGTCCACCAGCGCCAGTCCCTTTCTGGCGATCACGTACGTATGAGACAATAGATTCGTGCGTACCTGCGATGCCGAGTTCCGTCCGGCATGTCTGTTCTACCAGTTCGCGCTCATAGTACAACCGGACCGCGAGGTACTGAACGAGGTCTATCGGGTAATAAGTCTGCCACTCTAGAGATTTGAGCTCAAAGTCCTGTGAGGCACGCCAGTTAATGTAGCAAGCCCAGCCGTACAGAGAGGTCAGAACGAGAGAGAGGTACTCCTGCCTGAGCTCTGAAGGTATGCCTAGTGCATCGAGATGGGTCAGAACAGCCTCCTCTGGTGATTCAGGCAAAGCAGCTATTTTCCTGCGGCTGTCAGCGATTCCACAGGGTGACCACTCTTTGGCGGCCAACGATTTCCAGGCCACGTAGAAACCTTGTTCCCTTCTGGGCATCGGCCACACAGCATGGCCTTCGTCTAAAAAGGCTTCACACCACTTGATAACCTCCCGATTCATTGTCCATTCCAGCTGCTTGTGCAAGGCGCTGTCACACCATCTTACCAGGGTAATGTCTTTGCCGATGGCCTGGGTTTCGTCACTCTCCTCGACTTTTGGAGTGATACGTTCAGCCAGGGCACGGATCTCAGCACTGTTTGCTGCACGATCGACCATAGCTTCAGCAGTCTCCCGGGCAGGCGCCGAGATGCCTTCGAGCAGGTGGGCCCTTAGAACATCAAGGTGGCTTATTTTTTGTCCAGCAACATCTACCTCCCCGTCTCCGGCGATGGTGTTAAGGGCCGCATCCACTTGTTGGGATGTGATCCTGCCGGACTTCACGAATTCTCTGTAATAATGGTTCGGTAAATAGCCCTCTCCTCCAGTAAAACGCTTGGATATGCGAATAGCCTCCTGGAAGGGATGTGAAATCAGCTCATGAAGCGGGTTGTGGTGGACAAAGCCTGTCATCGGCCAATAATGGCCGATGACCTCGCTCGAGCGATCAATAATCTGATGGAGTTCCTTGATTTTTTCGGGCTTCAAATTAATATTTATATTCATTACATAACTCCCTGGATCTGTGCCAGCATGGTTCCACCTGCATCCATCCATTCCAGCGGTACACCGCTGAGAAGGATCAACAGAACAATCACCACCACAAAACCACCGATCTCATTGGGGCCAAGATCTTCGTAGTGCAAATCCGTCCGGTGAGGGCCAAAAAGGAGCCGTTTCATCAATCCGAACATGTACCAGGATGCGGCAAACCAGGCCGTGACGACGGCAATCAGGCCTGCCGACATCGTCGTCCCTGGGCTGAACAGCATTACTAGATAACTGAAAAACAGTGCAAACGGCGGTAATCCCACCACGGCCATAATCAACAGGCTCATACTGAGGGCAAAGCGCGGCATGGGCTTGAACAGTCCGCCGATCTGGTTCAAGTCCAGATCACCGTAGCGGACACGAAGGCGATCCCACCCATACGTCAGCCCACCGAGCGCAAGCGTCACAGCCGCAATGTATAAAACCGAATGAGACGTGAGCTTACCGACCTGCGCAATATGCCACCAGAACACGGAATACAGAGCGAGCCCGGCATAGGCCAGCAACAGAGGAACCCGCACCTGTGCGATCGCTTTGATTGACCCCCACACTGCACCAACCACTGCCAGTGTTCCAAGTGCCGACCGTGCCCCTTCAGGCAACTTCGGGATGAGCACGGCCGCAACAAGAAGCCCGAGGGCCGGCATCAAGATTGATGCCGCGACCGTTACTTTCCGAGGTGCACTGGTTAGTACCTTGAGGTAGAGGATATGGAAAGGGAAAAGCGGTAGGAGCAGTCCCACAACGAAAAGCCCCATGATGCTCGTCAGGAAGGCACCCGAGAGATCCGGCAACATGCTCAAAGTAGCGACGAGCAGGGCTATCACTGCGAGAGCGAAGTAGGCGAACTGAGATCGGTCGATAGCTTTTCCGGTGCGCGCGAGAGCGGTATTGACCCGCAGGGCAAGCCCGTCGAGATAGAGGCGGTTTGCGAAGAACAAATACAAATGTATCAGCAGTTTACCAGGGAGCATCCCACCTTGACGGGTACGCTGAGTGTACACGAAGAACCAGCCGCCGGTAATGGAAAGAATGAATAATGCAGTGACCAGTATAAACACTCCCGTTGGCAGGGCGCCGGCCTGAAAGTATGCTGAAACGACCGCCGGATCCGGATAGAGAAAATGGGTAAAGGTCTCAGCTGCAAACAGGTATGCCGCTGACACAAGACCGACTACTACCAGTACGTAGCCGTGTAAGGTTACGGAGTGCTCGATGTTGGCGTGGAAGATCGTCAACGTTGCATGCGAGGCGGTGACCCAGCTGAAGAGCAGGAAGATCAAAATTCCATGCGAGTCCAGAATGGCGATGTCCAGGAAGTAGTGTGCACCGGTGACCAGCACAAATGGCAAGACCAGCGAGACGACAAGAGCAGTCACCCATCCCGCCGATTCTTCTGCCTTTTCCTTCTTTACCGCATGCGGCGGTGCTGCGGGATCGTGACGGGCCTGATGAATCACGTCGCCACAGTTGAGGAAAATCGATGCCTTGAACAGCCCGTGGGCGATGAGGTGAAAGACCGCCAGAGAGAAGGCTCCAAGCCCGCACTCCATGATCATATACCCCATCTGTCCGATGGTGGAGTACCCAAGGGTCTTCTTAATGTCATTCTGTACCAGCATCATGCTGGTACCGAGGATGGCCGTGAGCAAGCCAATCACGAACACGACATGCAGCGTCGGTGTGCTGAGGGCATACAGTGGAGCCATACGATTGAGAAGAAAACCGCCTGCATTGATGATGCCTGCATGCAGCAGTGCGTGGATAGGAGTAGGCGCGTACAGAGAATCGGGCAACCACATGTGCAGCGGAAACTGGGCAGATTTACTCATTGCTCCGATGAAGATGAGCATAGCGACTGCGGTTGCGCCGCTTATCTGCAGGCCACCGAGCAATGTCAATTGCATTGGATCTGCCGTGGCTCGCTCGAACAGCGCTGCGAATTGAACGGTCCCAAACAGGTGATAGGCCAGCACAATTCCGGAGAGGAAGGCAACGTCCCCAAACCGCAGCATGATGAAAGTTCGAAAGGAGGCCTGTGCTGTTGGAACATGTGAATAGTTGTGCGAAAGCAAGGACAGCAGCCAACTCAGCAGCTGCCACGAGATAAAGAGGGTGACGAGATCGGCGCTCGAGACCATGAAGAGGAGCGACGAAATGCAGGCCGTCAACAGAACCTGATACAGGGGAAGTTGGGGGTCCCCCTGCAGGTATCGACTAGAATAGCGAAAAAGCACTGTCCCGATTCCCGAGATGACCACCATCATGATGGCTGCCAGCCGATCGATGGAGAGTTCCACCACGGGTAAAACCTCCCATGGCCACGCAAACAAAACAAGACGAATTGGATCCGTGCTCTGGGTCACCCGCCAGAGAACCATGATTGAAACTATGGCTCCAACGACCATGACCCAAAAGCAAACCTTGTAGCGATCGTCACTCTTGTCCTGGCCTGGAAGCGCAGTAAGGGCCGCAACAACGAGCGGGGCCAGAGGGATAATCAGCGGATAGTAGTCAGATAAAAGTGTGATCAAAACCGTGTTACCTCAATAAAAAGTGATATAAATTTTAGGCCTGGTCCGATGGTGGCATTAATCTATATAGTGCTCAACTGAGTATGGTTCCTTGAATAATAGCCTTCAAAAATCTCCGCAAAGCTCAGTAAAAACACGATACCCATTAAAAAACATTTCATATCAAAATCTTAATTACCCCAGAGGTCATACCAAGCTCCAATTCCTAGTTTTCATTTTCCAAAAACAACTCGCTCTTCAGAATAGTGATTCTCCAGTCACTCTGCCATTATCAGGTTCCGTGATGAACTGGCAGAGCGATGATGGGTGGAATAGATAAAGTCCGCATCAAGGCTAAGATTGGATTGCGAAACATGGCTTAGCGCATGATCCGCTATGCCATGTTGGCTGGTACATGGCGTGGGTAGTGTGGACAAAGCTGGGAAGCGGACGGGCGAGTGGTGAAGACCATGATTAATCATGTCAATGATGGTATTCAAAAAACGTAGGTTTCTATATCGAAACTGGTAGAACATTGCTGATTGAAGTTTCGATCTTTGGTACTCAAAATGTTCACGGTGCGCTGCAGTTTTCAACCAATTCGAAGGGCACCTTATAAAATAATATTAGAAACTTGTCAAGAAATAAGGGGAGTTGTCGGCTCTCTAAACTGAACCGGTATTCATCTAAAAACAGCGTTCAAAGGTCTTCAGATACTCGCAATAATTAGCTAAATGTATTTTTTTTGAAAAGTCAGCCAGCATGGACATTTCATGGGCTTTCAAAGTAATCTCCAGAGCGGCATCCACGCAGTCTGTTCGGGGCAATTATGCAAATAAGGCAGCCAACCAAGGTGAGGTTCCTCAAGCCCAGGCTCACATCAATTCGCCCACACCACGTCTAGCTTGGAAAACTTAATAGCAACCACAAATAGGTGGCCAGAAGGATAGCAATGTACATGACCATGCTTCCAGTGGGCCGTATTACCGCTCCCTTGCCGGTTGGATAATGACGCTGGGCGAAATAGCTGATCAGCCAGCTGATCCGGTCCTCTGTCCTGGTCCTTAAAGCGCGAGCGTGTCCATCAACAAAGGTGAAAACTTTGTCGACGATGTTCGGCAGGAAGCGCCGGTAGAGCCATTCGGCATCGAGGTTAGTCGATACCAGTTCCGGCGGATACACACCCTGCAGATTGAGCCAGGCAAACGCCAGGGCTGAAAAGAACAGAAGCTGTGTCTGGGTCAGCACGTGGGAGGCATAGTAGGGGTTGTATCCCACTTCGAAAGGCAGCATGTCGTATAGCCAGACCGGATAGATGCCTATACCCACGCACAGCACCGCGGCTATGGTCATGGCCAGCAGCATGTTCTTTGGCGGTTCACTGGTTCTGATCCCCGAGTCATGGGCAAAAAAAGCGAAATAGGGAATTTTTATGCCGGCATGATGGAAGACGCCCGCCGAAGCGAACAGCAGCAGCAGCCAGATCCAGTCATATCCTTGCTTGAGCACCGCCGCCATGATCAGCGACTTGGCAACAAAACCGCTGAACAGCGGAAAAGCCGAAATGGAAGCCGCCCCGACGATGCACAAAATGGTGGTTTTCGGCATGCTCTTATAGAGTCCGCCCAGATCGGTTCCCCTTATCCTGCCGGTCATATAGAGTACTGACCCCATCGACATGAACAGCAGGCTTTTGTAGATGATGTGGACAAAGGCGTGGGAAACGGTACCGCTGAGCGCCAGCGCAGTGCCGACTCCGACGCCGCACACCATGAAACCGAGCTGATTGATCAGGCTGTAAGCAAGCACCCGCCGCAAGTCGTTTTCAATTACCGCATAAAAAATCGGAAAACAGGCCATGACCGCGCCGATATAGATGAGCAGCTCCGTTCCCGGGTAGCCCCGGGCCAGCATATAGATGGCGGTTTTGGTCGTAAAGGCGCTGAGAAAAACGGTCCCCGTCGGGGTGGCCTCGGGGTAGGCGTCGGTGAGCCAGGTATGCAGCAGCGGGAAAGCTGCCTTGATACCGAAGGCAATCAGAATCAGCCAGCCGGAGAACGTGCCTGTGCCGATGTAATCGAAGGTGATCGAACCGGTCTGGCGGGCATGCATCAAGATGCCCGCGAGCAGGATGACGCCGGAGAGCACCTGAATGATTAAATAACGCATACCGGAGTGATAGGACGCCTCGGTGCGGCGGGCCCAGACCAGAAAGGCCGAGGTGAGCGCCAGCAGCTCCCAGAAGACGAACAAGCTAAGCAGGTCACCGGAGAACACTGCCCCCAGGGCGCTGCCGGCATAAAGCAGGCCGGAGACATGCTGGGTGGTATCCCGGACATGCAGCGAAAACAGTACCGACATCAAGGCGGCCAGATGAAACACATAGCCGAAAACCAGGCTCAGTTGATCTACCCGGTATGGGACCAGGGTGTACTCGAGAAACCTGAATTGGACACTGATTCCCGGTGGCAGCAGCCACAAATGCAGGCCGCTTGCCAGAATAATCACCAGCATGATAACCGAGCGCACCGTTCCCCGGGTGAAGAGAGCCAGGGCAGCAGCGATAAAGAACGGCAGGAACGCTGGGATCTCACTCGGCCACATGACTGCCCTCCCCTTCTGTCCCAACCGAATCAGACGCTTTCGAATCGTAGTAATCTTCGTCGCGCATCAGGAACAGCCGCATCCACTTGGAGATTATGACCAGCAGCACGCAGCCGGCAAAGCCGTAAACCGCATAAAAGCCGAGAAGCCCCTCCCAGGGGTGGCTGAAGTGGCGGTTGATGAAGAAATCGAGTCCGAACAGCAGCGCACAGCAGCCATAGAGCCCATAAAGGATGAGCTTGATATTGCGCGGTTTGTCGAAAAAATAACGGTCCTTATCTGCCATGATTTCCAGAGGCCTCCAAAAATGCAGTACCGATTTCATAGAGGGGTTGGGGGTAGAAAAACAGGACGACGCATCCCAGCGCGGTCACGCCGATTGCCAGCAGGCATGGAAGCGGCGCTTCCTTGAGTTGAAACGGACGGTCCTGCTCGATCCCATCGCCACTGAGAAAAGCCCGCAGAGGTATTGGCAGCAGATAGGCGATATTGAGCAGGGAACTGACCATCAGCACCACCATCAGGATAAGTTTGTCGGCCTCGATGGTGCCGATCATCAGGTACCACTTGGACCAGGTACCGCCGCCGGGCGGCAGCCCAATAATGGAGAGGCTGCCGATGAAGAATGCGGCCATGGTGATCGGCATTTTTCGGCCCAGCCCGCGCATAGCGGAAATCTCGGTCTTGTGCGCCGCCACCATAATTGCCCCGGCACAGAAGAACAGGGTTATTTTGCCAAACGCGTGCATACCGATATGCATGGCTCCGCCCAGAGCACCGGCGCTGTTCGCCAGCAAGGCTCCAACGGTGATGTAGCTGAGCTGGCTGACCGTGGAATAGGCCAGCCGAGCCTTCAGATTGTCCTGTTTCATCGCCACCAGTGAGGCAATTATCACCGAGGCACCGGCCAGGTAGAGCAGAAACTCGGTGGTCGGCAGCCGGTTCAGCATATCGAAACCGAATATGTAGGTGCAGACCTTGAGAACGCTGAAAACACCAGCTTTCACCACGGCCACCGCATGGAGCAGGGCACTCACCGGTGTCGGGGCAACCATTGCCGCCGGCAGCCAGCGGTGAAACGGCATGATTGCTGCCTTTCCAATACCGAACACAAAGAGCGGCAATAGTACGGCGGCGGCAAATGCGTGTGTCTCATCAAAGACGCCGCCGGGTTTAAAATCTACGGTGCCGGCGATGTACCAGGTGCCGATGATGGCAAGCAGTAGAAAAAGTATCGAGGTGGTCAGCAGGATACCGAGATAGACCCGTCCGCCAAGCTTGGCCTTCTCAGTCCCTGCATGAGCCACCAGCGGGTAAGTGGAAAGCGTCAGAACCTCGTAGAAAATAAACAGGGTGAACAGGTTCCCCGCATAGGCGATGCCCATGACCGATGAGATGGCAACGGCAAAACAGCCGTAGAACCGCGTCTGGTTCTCTTCCTTATGACCCCGCATGTAGCCGATGGAATAGATGGTGGTTATCGGCCAGAGAAAACCACCAATCAGTGAGAAAAGCATACCCAGCGGTTCAATTTTGAAATAAATCGACAGGCCAGGGATTATCTCGAGCAGGTCCGCTGAAACCGCTACTCCGGCAGCGGTAATCCGGTAAAGAATGAGCACGAGAACGAGCAGAATAACGCCTGCGCTCAGCGTCACCGCCTCCCTGATATTGGGAGAGCGGTCGGCGGCCACGATTCCAAGAACCGCTGCAGCCGGTATGAGTATGGTTAAAATCATCAATAATTCTGGCGACATGATCAGAGCACCCCCCCCGCACCAAAGAGAAGTTCGGCCGCTTTCTTGCTGAGCCCCACTGTCAACGATGTGTCGATACCGTAATAGATATTGGCAAACACAAGAATCCAGATGGGCAGCAGCTGATTCAGCGGCGGATCGGAAACTTCATCGATTATAATCCGCGGTGGTGCGAAATAGGCCCACTCAACGATTCTCCAGACATAGATAATAGCCAGCAGTGAACTGAGCAGCACCAGTATGGCCAGCGGCCACCAGCCCTTCTCCAGCAGCGCCAGGACAAGATACCACTTGGAAACGAAACCGACCGTCAGTGGTACGCCGATCAGGCTCAGACCGCCGGCAACAATGGCCGCCATGGTCCAGGGCATCTGTTTACCCAGGCCGGCGAAGTGGCTGAGTTGGGCACTGCCGATCCGGTACACGACCCCGCCGATGGCCAGAAAGAGTGCCGCTTTCATCAGGGCATGGTTGAACATATGCAGAATGGCCGCGGTTAAACCTTCCGGTGTTCCGATGGCCAGCGCCAGAATCATGTAACCGATCTGGGCAACACTGGAGTAAGCAAACAGACGCTTGATGTTGAGTTGGTAAATGGCTGAAATCGACGCCGCGAATATTCCCGACACACCCAGAATTACAAAGATTTCCTGGAGCGGCAGAACGGTCTCGACAAAATCGACTCCAACCACTGAAAATATGAACCGGATCAGTACGTAAAACGCCACCTTGGTCGATGTGGCAGCAAGAAAGGCAGTTGCGACCGAAGGGGCAAAGGCATAGGCATTGGGCAGCCAGAGGTGGAGCGGAAAAAGGGCGAGCTTGAGGCAGACGCCGACGATGAAAAAACCGATGGCGCTGAGAACCGTCTTCGAATTATGCACCTCGGGCAACCGCTCTGCCAGATCGTACATATTCAGGGTGCCTGTCATCATGTACATCAGACCAACGCCGATGATGATAAAAGTCGCACCGATGGTTCCCATTATCAGGTACTGATACGCCGCCGTCAATGCCCTTCGATCATTGCCGAGCGCTATCAGTGTGTAGGAGGCAAGAGATGATATCTCGAGGAAGACAAAGACATTGAACGCATCACCGGTACTGAGGATGCCAAGCAGTCCCGTCAGACAAAGCAGATAGGCGGTGTAAAACACCATGTGGCGATTGGCCCGCAGCTCGAGGACTATAGATGATTGTGCGGCAACCAGGACAATGGCTGCCATTCCGGATACCAGCAGCAGCAGAAAACCATTTAGATAATCGATCCGATACTCGATCCCCCACGGTGCGGCCCAGCCGCCCAGTTCGTATATTAGGATCCCGTGCTGCAGCACCTGCTGAAGGAGGAAACAGCTCACCAGAAAGGTCAGTGTGCTGACCAATAGCGCGAACAGCGCCACCAGGCGCGGGACGCGAACGCAGATGCAGAGCGGCGCTCCAATCAGCGGGAGCAGTACCTGCAGAATGGGTAGTTGCTCAATCACTCATCTAGTTTCTGAATACTTAGGACATGCTTCTTGCCGAACCCGTAAGCCTCAAGCTGGCTTTCCATCTGGCTGTGGGTATCCTGGGACTGAATCTCATTCTCCTCGATGGATCCATATGCCTCCTGGATTCTCACCACCAGTGCGAGCCCCATTGCCGTGGTCGCGATGCCGACCACAATAGCCGTAAGGATCAGAACGTGGGGCAGCGGGTTGGAATAGAGTTGATAGTTGTCATCGAGAATAGGTGCGGTGGCGCCGCTGATCTTACCCATGCTGATATACATGAAAAACACCGATGTCTGAAACGTTGACAGGCCGACCAGTTTCTTGATCAGATTTTCATGAGCGATGACGATATAGAAGCCGATCATCATCAAAATGATGACAATCCAGTAATTATACAGTCCGATGATATTCATTTGTTCTGAACGTATTTATGTTTAACGGTGCGCCAGGTGAACTTGAAAAAGATCGTAATCATCACAGAGGCAACCGTTATACCGACCCCGAGTTCCACCAGCAGAATTCCCAGATGCTGTCCATGCACCGGATCGTGGAGCAGAACATTGTAGTCGAGAAAGTTGCCTCCCATCAGTATACAGACAATTCCGACACCGCAGTAGAGAAGCACCCCGAACGCCGCCACCAGCTCGAGCAGTTCAGGCCTGAACACCTTGGAGGCGGTGGAGAGCCCGAACAACATGGTGTAGAGAATAACACCGGCGGCAAAGATGACCCCCGCCTGAAACCCGCCGCCGGGGCTGTAATCCCCATGAAACTGAACATAGAGCGCAAAGACGAGGATAAGCGGCAGCAGCCACTTGGCAACGACCCTGAGGATAATCTGCTGCTGCATGTCGGCCGGGACTTTTCTCTTCTCCTCTTCTTTGGTTCTTCTCGACACCTGCAGCAGCGAGATGACGCCGATGCCGGCGGTGAATACGACCAGGACCTCGCCCAGGGTGTCCCAGCCGCGATAGCTGGCAAGAACGGCCGTAACCACGTTTGGCACTCCGATTTCCTCAGGCGAATCGTTGAGATATCGCGGGGCGACATGCTGATGTACCGGTGCGTCGGCCGAGCCGAAGTGCGGCATGTCGAGCGTGCCATAGATGAGTAACGTGCCGGTCGCCAGCACAACCCCCAGAGCCAGCATCGGCTGATACCTTGTACGGTGCTCATAGCGGCCGACCAGCTTCAGCGAAGCAAGCATCAGAAGAGTCGAGATGCCGGCTCCCACCGACGCCTCGGTGAAGGCGACATCGGCTGCATCGAGGTCGAAGAACAGACTTGCCGATATCAGGCTGTAGATGCCGGAGAGCATGACAACCGCAAAGAGGTCGTGCATCTTGGCGACGGCCAGGGCGGTGAGTACCAGAAAACTGAGCAGAACAAAGTTTATCAGGGTTTCCATGGTTGTTCCTCCTCTTCTCTATCTCCGTCAACGTCATCCTGCATGTCGAGCGGCTTCATGCCGCTCTTCAGCGCCGCCTTGCCCATGGCGTGGCTGGCCGTGGTTCCTGCCAGCAAGGAAAAGATCAGGATCAGCATCAGTTTGGGCAGTGCCAGTCCCCAACCCGCCTGAAACATGAGGCCGATGAGAATCATACTGGCGCCGAGAGTGTCGGTGAGACTTGCCGCATGAATGCGGGAGAAAAATTCAGGAAAGCGCAGCAGCCCCACCGCCCCGGTCAGGCAGAAAAAACTGCCGCCCAACAGAAAGATCCAGCTGAGAAGGTCGAGGATAATTTCCATCATTCGCTGTGCTCCGCGACTTTCTTCTCGGCATACTCGAAAAAACGCAATACACCGATAATACTAATGAAATTGATCAGGGCATAGACAATCGCGATATCGAGGAAATCTGGCCGTCCGGAGAGGAAGTCCATCACTGCGATGAGCAGCACGGTCTTGGTACCGAAGTTGTTAACCGCCAGAACACGGTCGTAGAGTGTCGGGCCCAGATAAGCCCTGAGCAGGGCCATGGCCATGACCACCAGCAGGGCAAGTGCAGCGACCGCAAACATCATTGCTCCACCCTGCTGACCCTGCGGTCCATTTCACCAGTCAGGAGTCCGTCGGCCGACTCCTGTTCAAGCGCATGAACGAGGATCTTATCGCCTTCAAGATCTATGCTGACAGTGCCGGGCGTCAGGGTAATCGAGTTGGCGTAGATTACTTTGCCCAGATCCGATTTCTGACTGGCGGTTACTTCGATGGTGCGGGGACTGATCGACCCCTTGCCCTTCCACACGCATTTCGCCACCGCAATATTGGCCAGCACCACTTCTTTGGTGAGCCAGAGCAGATAAATGGGGAGGGTAAAGGTGATGCTCAAGGGCTGACCTTCGCCGTCAACCACATCCATATATAGGCTCAGGGCCACAATTGAAGCCACCGAGGCCACCATGAAAAAGAGCAGAAGAGTTGTATAGTGACCGGAATTGACCAGCCAGAAAGCGGAAAGCAAGATAGAGAGGGCGAGGGCGTGCCGCATTGAGTCCCTTAAGAGTTACCGTGGGGTGAAATCGTGTCGCTGGATATCGCAGGTTTCTCCGATAGATTAATTATTGACTTTGCACAAATAATCTATTTTGCACAGTTATTCCTGTTTGGCAAAATGACAACTTACTACCATTTCTAATATTCTTGTGTCAAGGATAAATCAAATTGATAGTAAGCCCACCGCCCAGCGGCAGGGCCTTGTCAAAAAGAGAGCGAGGAGGTTTGTCCTGCCGGTATATCAAGCCCTGATGGGAGACTCGGCCGAGGCTCAGCAGCCGTGCTTTACCAGAAAATCGCGCACCATCTCCTCCATCGACTCCAGGCGCCCCTGTCCTTTTTCCTGGACAAGAAGCCAGGAGCATCGCTGCCACGCGGTCGAGAGTTCACGGGGAACCAGAATCATGAGCTCACTCAGATCCTGCTGGCTCGACTCGGCACCATCTCTTTGATCCCGATGGTTCCTGTTGATCATTTCGGCCTGTTAAGCGTGTTGTGCATACTTACCGCCTCATCATAGCTTATCAAGTCACCACCAAAGATATCCAGGGCACTGCCGATGGTCGCATCAAGCTTTCCTCTGCCGATGCGCTGTATAAGCTCGAGATCAGCCATACTGCTCACTCCGCCCGCATAGGTGGTCGGAACCGGTGAGCAGTCTGCCAGGGTGGTGATGAGCTTTTCTTCGATGCCGCTGCATTTGCCCTCCACATCGGCGGCATGAACCAGAAACTCGTCACAGTACCGAGCCAGTTCGTTGAGGGTGTGACTGCCGATGGTTACCTCGGTAAACTTCTGCCAGCGATCGGTAACTATGTAGTAATCATTACCTTGCTTTCGACAACTCAGATCCAGAACCAGGCGATTTTTACCAATTTCGGAAACCAGCTGATCGAGTCGGTCAAAATCGATCCTCCCTTCGCGAAATACCCAGGAAGTTACGATCACATGGGAAGCTCCCCGCTCGAGCCAGCCTGCGGCATTCAGCACCGTAATGCCGCCGCCGATCTGCAGGCCGCCCGGCCAGGCAGCCAGCGCCTCCGATGCAGCCTGTTCGTTACCTGGACCGAGCATGATGACATGGCCGCCCCTCAGGCCATCCCTTCTGTAGAGCTCGGCAAACCAGGACGGTGCGGCATCGGCGGTAAAGTTGGTCTGCAGTCGACCAGGATCATCATCGGTCAGGGTCGAACCGACAATCTGCTTTACCTTGCCTTCATGCAAATCTATGCAGGGACGAAAACGCATCATTCCACCTGATTGAAATGAAAAAAGCGGGCGCTCCCTGAGGAGCCCAGCCCGCCTTTTTGGTGATCCGCCGTTGCGGGCGGTGTATGCCGTTCAGTCTAAGATTTCTTGATCAGCATGGTCGAGGGATCGAGCAGCAGGGTGGTTCCCGGCTCCACCTCGCAATAAGCACAGCGCAGAATATCGAGTTTCATCACACTGTCCTGCGGGTTGATCAGCAGAACAACTTCAAACAGGTCGTCGATGGTATGGCACGGTGCCGGAACACCGTCGGCGCTGACCCGGGGATCATTGCGGTGGCTGACAGCCGAGAACCAGATCACCGAGATACCCAGGTCGGCCATCAACTGTTTGAGGTCCTCCATCGCCTGTCGGCCATTTCCGTCGAAATCGTAGCCATCGATGATCAGACAATCAGGCTTGAACACGTCCTGCTCGATCAGATCCTTCAACCGTTCTTCCAGCATCGCCCGGCTGAAGACGTTCTCCTTGAAAGTCATGATCATCCGACGCCTGGAGAGGTCCGACTCGGTCTCTTCGCTGAGGTCCTCGTCCATTTTGGCGAGGATGTCGTCATAACGATCGCGGGTCTTGTCAATCGTTTCGCCGATCGCCACGTGCAGTACGCGGTTGCCGCGCAGCATCGAATCAAGGGCAATCTGCACCAATATGGCCGTTTTACCCAGCCCGGCCCGGGCCATTACCAGGCCAAGACTTTGCCGCCCCTCTTCTGCCTTGTTGTCAAGCCCGAGTATGCGCAGCGGGTTTGAGGCGATCAATTCTTCTTTTCCCATGCCAGTAAACTCCTCAATAAAGTTATTCAAACAGATCTGTCACAGCCGCTCTTCCTCAGACAGCCCGTTCATCGATTAATCGTTTTTCCTTTCTTCCTGATATTTTTTTACGAGTTCTTCGCTCACACTTTTGGGAACCTGTTTGAAAGTGGCAAATTCCATGGTGAACTCGGCCTTGCCCTGAGTCAGCGAACGCAGGGTCGTCGAATAGCCGAACATTTCAGAAAGAGGAACTTCCGCCTCAACCACCGTGTAGTTACCCTCTTCCAGGGTACCGATGATCATGCCCCGGCGCTGGTTCAGGCTGCCCATGACCGCTCCCTGAAATTCAGTCGGCCCCTCTACCGCGACTTTCATGATCGGTTCCATGATGACCGGTTTGGCTTTCAGATAGGCTTCTCTGAAGGCGCCCTGGGCGGCAAGCTGGAAAGCCACGTCAGAAGAATCCACCGAGTGCGAGTTGCCGTCGTTGATCACAGCCCGGACACCCGTGATGGCTGCACCGCAGAGCGATCCCTTGGCCAGACTTTTCTGAAAACCCTTGTCGCAGGAGGGAATGAACTCTCGGGGGATAGCGCCGCCGACAATTTCATCAACAAATTCATACTCGCCCTCATCGAGTGGTTCGAGATACCCGGCCACCCTTCCGTATTGACCGGAGCCGCCGGTCTGCTTCTTGTGGGTGTAATCGAAAGGGGCATGCAGGGTGATCGTTTCCCGGTAGGCAACCTGGGGAGCACCCACATCCAAGGCCGCGCTGTACTCGCGCTTCATCCGCTCGATATAGACATCGAGGTGCAGCTCTCCCATTCCCGAGATGATAGTTTCACCGGTTTCGTGGTCAACGTAGGTCCTGAACGTGGGGTCTTCCTTGGTGAACCTGTTCAGGGCCTTGGACATGTTGTTCTGGGCCTTGTTGTCCACCGG
>CBFCWR010000013.1:0-19360 GCA_965601575.1 uncultured Desulfofustis sp.
CTTTGCTACACCAAAATCGAAATTCTCGTTCAGAATCAACCCGCGGGTGGAAATTTTACCGGAACCATAGCTACTGATATGTCCAGAATAAAATTTTCATGCGCAACCAAGAGCCTGGGGGAAAGGACAATTCTTTACTTAGCCGTTGCCCTCTCTACCAGCTCAGCATACGCGTCACAGTACTCCGGCAGCTGTTTCTCCACAAAGATACCACGCTCGATCAGCTCCGGGTTCTCCTGCTTTTTCTTGGAGCCCACCGGCACCGTCCCGTCCTTGAAGGAATTGAGCATATCGACCGCGGAGCCCTTGCGGTTTTTGCGGCCGAAATAGGTCGGGCACTGGCTCAGCACCTCGAGCACCGAAAAGCCTTCGTGGCTGATCGCCTTCTTGATCAGACTCTGCAGCTGCTTGACGTGGTAGACCGTGGTCCGGGCCACAAAGGTCGCCCCCGCTCCCGTGGCCAGCTCCACCGTGTCGAACTCACGATCGATATTGTTATACGGCGCCGTGGTCGCCTTGGTGCCGACCCCGGACAAGGGTGAGAACTGACCGCCGGTCATGCCGTAGGTGCGGTTGTTCATCACCAGGGCGGTGATATTGATATTGCGTCTGGCCGCGTGGATGAAGTGGTTGCCGCCGATGGCCAGGGCGTCTCCGTCGCCCATGGGCACAATCACGTTGAGCGAGGGTTTGGACAGCTTCACCCCGGTGGCAAAGGCCAGGGCCCGGCCATGCAGGGTATGCAAACTGTGAAAATCGACGTAGCCCGAGATTCGTGACGAACAGCCGATCCCCGAGACCATCACCATGTCGCGCTTCTTGAGGCCCAGTGAATCCACCGCCCGGACCAGGGAATTGAGGACAATGCCGTGGCCGCAGCCGGCGCACCACATATGCGGGAAGAACCGTTCTCTGAGATAGTATTTTACATCCATGCTTACATCCCCCGTCCCTGCAGAATACGCAAAATCTTCTTGATGTCCTTGTCGTTGATCATCTGCCCGTCCACCCGGTTGATCAGATGGACCCGTTTATTCGAGCCCACCGCCAGTTTCACCGACTGGGTCAGCTGTCCCACGTTCATCTCCACCACCGCGACCAGCTCCGCATTCTGGGTGCACTCCCGGACCAGTTCGGCGGGAAACGGCCAGATCGTGTTCAACTCCAGCAACCCGATCGACTCGCCCCGGTTGCGCCGCTGCCTGACCACGCTGAGCGCCGAGCGGGCCGAGGAACCGTAGGAGATCAGCACGACAGAGGCATCCTCGAGGAAGTAGGATTTATAAAAGGTCATCTTGTGGACGTTGTTCTCGATCTTGTCGACCTGGTGGCGCAGCAGCTCCTGCACCACGTCGGGCTTGTCGGTGGGAAAACCCCACATGTCGTGGTACAGCCCGGTAACATTGAAGCGGTGCACGTCGCCGAAGTCGCTCATCGGCAGCCGGCCGTCTTCGCGCGGCAGGTACGGGTGGTAGTTGACCCCCTCTTTGAGGCTGGTACGCAGCCGTGCCACCCGCGGGATATCTCCTTCCTGGGGGATGATCAATTTCTCACGCATGTGACCGATCACTTCGTCGAACAGCAGGATCACCGGGGTGCGGTAGGTTTCGGCAATGTTGAAGGCTTCCACCGTCATCCTGAACACGTCCTGGTGATTCGAGGCGCTCAAGGCGACGATGGAGTGGTCGCCGTGGGTACCCCAGCGGGCCTGGTTGACGTCGCCCTGGCTCACGTGGGTCGGGTTGCCGGTGGACGGGCCGCCGCGCTGCACGTTGGCCACCACACAAGGAATCTCGGCCATTACGGCATAGCCCAAAGCTTCCTGCATCAAGGAAAAGCCGGGACCGCTGGTGGCCGTCATGACTTTATTGCCGGTCAATGAGGCCCCGATGATGGCGCACATGGAGGAGATCTCGTCCTCCATCTGGATGAACTTTTTACCCGCCGCCGGCATGGTCACTGCCAGGGTCTCGGCGATTTCGGTCGACGGCGTGATCGGATAGCCGGCGTAGAAATCGAGCCCCGCGTACATGGCCCCCAGCGCGCAGGCTTCGTTGCCCTGAACAAAGGTGATATTTTTCGACATCTTACTTATCCCCGCTGGTTGATTCTTCGACGTATTTGACCATTACCTCTATGGCCAGGTCCGGACAGATCTCTTCGCAGAGCTGGCAGGCGATGCAGTCCTGTTTGCGTGCCGCCACCGCCTTCTCCTTGTTGTCCAGTTCCAGTACGTTCTTCGGGCAGACCGCCACGCAGATGCCGCAGCCCTTGCACCACTCACGGTTGATCGCATGACGCTTCAGCTTCTTTTTCTTTGCCATGGTTTCTTTTTATTCACCTTTGGTCTGATCGAGGAAAATCTCCCCACGATATGGTCACCCTATCTGGTGTTTGAAGTTATGAGTAATTAGATACTGCCTGGCAGCACGATTGTTCGGCACGCACGATATGTGTTTCTTAGGCACCTGGTCAACGACCATCAATGCCGCCAGCAAGCCTGCTTCCCCGATCCCGCACCCCATTCTCATCTCTTTACGGCTCTTTCTCAGCAACTACACTCATATTTTCCTCTCATATACATCTAACGACAACGCTATTCAACCATTAGTGCGCCCCAGTTTGTTAATTATTTTTAAAAAAAGAGGCAGAGAGAAGATGAGAAGAAGGATCCGATAGATATGGTGAACCGCCACAAAGGCGGGGTCGTAGTGCAAGGCCAGCGCCATTGCAGCCATTGCCTCAACTCCGCCGGGTGCAAAAGCCACGAACACCTGTCCGTAGGACATGGACAGGAGCGAGGCAACCAGAATCGCGAACACGGCGGCTATGAAAGTGGAGAGAAAGACCACCAGCAGGGACGCCTTTAACAGTCTTTTAAGCTCCAAAAGTGAAATCGTGGAAAATCGCGCCCCGATAATTGTTCCGGTAATGGTGAAACCGATGAATAGTATTGCGTTCGAAGGTCGGCCGACAACCAGTCCCAGCAGATGGGCAACTCCGCTGACCATGGTACCGACCAGCAGATAGGATGCCGGTACCCTGACTTTCTCGAGAATTCTTCCCAAGATGAGGGTGAGCATAAAAATGATCAAAAATTCGCCCCCCGCCATGAATTCTGCTATGGGAACTCCAGATGAATTCCCCGGACCCTCCGAGAAATAATCGAGCACAAACGGCAGGAAGGCAATGATCAGCAACACCCTGACGCTCTGAATCACCACGATTGAGCGCACATCGCCCACGCCATCAGAGGCGATTGAAATCGCATAAGCAAGCGCGCCGGGAGAACTGGCCAGCAGTGCAGTGTCGGCGGAGTGGTTAAACAATTTCATTAACACCAGACTGCAGGTAATCAGAATAGTGGCCACGCACGCGGTAAGAATAAAAAGACTCAACGGCCAATGGATTGCCTGGCTTATAAAATCTCTGGTCAGACTACTGCCCAGAGAACTGCCGATAATGCTAAAGGCAACGGCACGAAAACCGGCGGGAAGCGTACAAGTTACTTTGAACAGCGAACTTATGGACACCGCAACTGCCGAGCCAATCAGTGCCGGAGCCGGCAGCCCACCATAAAGTGCGACAACTGCACCAGTGAACCCGGCTGCCAGGGTCAGAACAAATTTTACCCTTACTGAAAGCGCCATGCACTATCCCCTGTCAGGCTGGTCTCCATGGCTTGAGTTTGCGACTTATCAAGTAGTGACGTCCCCTCTGGTATTGTCGCCAACTAATATCGTTCACGTGCGTTTGTTGTTCCTCATTCGCCCTGCCGGGATGACGGCATACGACACATCGCCAATCATGAAATAGCGGGTCGTGCACCCCCAAAGCCAATCAATAGCCTCGCATCATTTGAGTGGCTCGATCAAACTTTCCAAGCTCTCTCGAGCCGATCGCAGATGCCTTCTCATGAACATGGAAGCCAATTCTTTATCTCCGGCCGTAATGGCAGCCAGAATTGATTGATGCTCCTCAAGAGCTTTCGCACCTCTGCCCTTGATATACTGATGTTGACTTCGGCACACCAACAATTTTGGATAAAGGTCTTCACAAAGAATCTTTACCAGGACTGCATTGCCGGATCCTATGGCAATTGCATAGTGGAAATCAAGATCTTCAGGTGACTGAAAATAGGAGTGTTCTGTCTCCGTAGAAAACATCGACAGATGGTTCTGGTAGAGCTTTTGCAGACTTGTTTTTTGCTTTTGGCTCATGTTCCCTGCGGCCAGTTCCACAGCCAGTACCTCGAGGGATTCTCTCACCTCGAGCAGATGAAGCATGTCGGTCAGCGACATCGATGCAACCCGCGCCCCGACATTGGGTACAAAGTCGACAAGCCCCCGTTCTGAAAGACGGCGCAAAGCTTCACGCACCGGTCCGCGACTCATTTCAAATCGTGAACCGATTGCCGTTTCGCTCAATTTTTCTCCCGGCTCAAGTTGACCTTTGATAATTTCTTCGCAAAGTGTATTAGCGAGGACTTCCGAACGCTCTTGGCTATCCGAAGGAAAGAATTGGGGCTTCTTTTTCATATTGTTGACAATATTCATCAAAAAGGGACTAAAATGCGGCGACCGATGGTCGTTTTCGCTAAACCATACAGTATATTGTTGACAATATGCAATGTGTATTCTAATAAAGCATGTAGCAGAAACCACTTAACCAACCACAAACCATAACCATCCAATGAATGAGGAGGGCCCAGGTAGAGCAAGGAAGTCATAGAGGAAGTTAACGCTGCTTTGAATTTTCAACCGTGGAGGAGACCATGAAAATCAATTCTTTGAGAGTGTTATTGCTAAGTTCGTTGCTTGTCGTTGCGTCCGCCAGTCTCGCATTTGCCAACGAGTGTATTGCCCCCGCGAATCCCGGGGGAGGATGGGATTTCACCTGCCGCCAGATAGGCAAAGTGATGTATGACCTCGGCGCAGTCGACAAACCAATTCAGGTTACCAACATGGCGGGCGCCGGGGGCGGCCTGGCCTTCAATCATGTGGTGGCCGAGCGTAACGACGATGAGGAGCTCATCATCGCTGCCTCTTCGGCGACCACGACCCGTCTGGCCCAGAATGCATACGCCGGCATGACCGCTGACCAGGTTCGTTGGGTCGGGGCGATCGGTGCCGATCCTGGAATTATTCTGGTAGGCGCCAAGAGTCCGTTTAACTCGCTCAACGACCTTGTTGATGCCGTAAAGAAAGATCCGAACTCGGTTGCGTTTGCCGGCGGTTCGGCGGTGGGCGGTTTTGATCACCTGAAACCGCTGATGGTGCTGCAGCGAGCCGGCGTCGAGGATGTCACCAAAGTCAAGTATATAAGCATGTCCGGTGGCGGTGACGCGATCACCCAGACCATCGGTGGCTTCACCCAGGCCATGAGCGGCGACATGTCCGAAGCGGTCGGTTTCATCAAGTCGGGAGATGCGCGGGTGCTGGCCGTATTGACCGAAGAGCGTGTACCTGGGTTCGATGATATTCCCACCGCCAAGGAGCAGGGAATTGACGTTGTTGCGGTCAACTGGCGTGGACTCTATGTACCCAAAGGTGTTTCAGACGATACGTTCAACACCTGGGCTGATCGTTTACAGAAAGTCGCCGACTCCGATGAGTGGAAGAAGATCATGGCGGATAACGGCTTGGCTCCGTTTACCAAAGTCGGTGGTGATTTCCAGGGCTATGTCGACCAGGTAGTGGGCGAGGTCCAGACGCTGAGCAAAGAACTCGGTGTGATTCAATAATGTCCAGCGATCGGATATTCGGACTGATTGCAGCTCTAGTGGCGCTCGCGTACATCGCGAGCGCCACCCAGATCAAAAGTGGCTTCATGACCGACCCGGTCGGGCCCAAGGGGTTCCCGCTGCTGGTGGGTTCGGTGGCGGCGGTATGCGCCATGTTCATGGTCTTTAAACCGGACGACAGCCCGACTTGGCCGGGATTGCGCACGCTTGGCTCGCTGCTGTTATCCGTCGTGGTTCTGGTTTGTTACGCCTACGCCCTTAAGCCCCTCGGGTTCTTGGTGCCGACGGCCCTGGCGGCGGGTATCCTCAGCTACCAGATCTCACCCGGTATTAAAAGCTCAATCGGTGCGGGGCTTGGTCTTTCCATCACCCTGTTCGTCATCTTCAAATATGCCCTGGGACTGGGTCTTTTCGCCTTTCCCAAATGGCTCATAGGATAGCAGACATCCCATGGAAATAGATATCCTGTCCAACCTGGCATTGGGGTTCTCCATTGCCCTGTCTCCCTATACCTTGTTTCTGGCGGTGGTCGGCTGTTTTCTCGGGACCATCATCGGCGCCCTGCCCGGTCTCGGGCCGTCCAACGGGGTGGCGATTCTGATCCCGATCACCTTCGCGCTTGGACTGGATGCGACCTCGGCCCTGGTGTTGATGACCTCAGTCTACTACGGCGCCATGTACGGGGGACGAATCAGCTCGATCCTGCTGAACATTCCGGGAGATGAACCGGCCCTGATGACCACCCTGGACGGCTATCCAATGGCTAAAGCTGGGAGGGCCGGCGATGCGCTGGTACTCTCGGGCGTCGCTTCATTTGTCGGTGCCTTTCTGGCCACCGTCGGCTTGATGCTGCTTGCACCGGTATTGGCCAGGGTTGCCTTTATGTTCGGCCCGGCGGAGTATTTTGCCCTCTATCTCCTGGCCTTCTGCACCCTTGGAGGAATGGCCAGCAAGAATCAGGCAAAAGCCGCGCTCTCATCCTGTATCGGCTTGGGTATAGCCATGGTCGGGGTGGACGACTCCAGCGGTTTGCCGCGCCTGACAGGCGGTAACCTCCACCTCTATGACGGGATTGATTTTCTGGTTGCCATTGTCGGCCTGTTTGCCATCACCGAGGTCTTTTTCTTTATAGAGAGCCATGGCAAAGATTCCTCGATCGGGGTCAAGCTCGGGAAATTGTCAATTCCATGGAAAGACATCTGGGTTACCCGCTGGACGATGCTCAGATGCACGGTTATCGGCTTTATCGCTGGTGTTTTGCCCGGAGCAGGAGCATCGCTCGGCAGTTTCCTGGCCTACACTACTGAGAAATCGATTGCCGGTGAGAAAGGTAAATTCGGGACTGGGGTACCGAAAGGAGTTGCCGCACCGGAAGCAGGCAACAATGCCGCCGCCGGCGGAGCCCTGGTGCCAATGCTGACTCTCGGCGTACCGGGCTCGGGTACGACTGCGGTGCTCTTGGCCCTGCTGGTCACGCTCAACATAACTCCCGGCCCGACCCTGTTCACTGAGAATCCCGATGTTGTCTGGGGGCTTATCGCCACGCTGCTGATCGCCAACGTGGTTCTGCTGCTTATGAACGTACCGATGATGCGAATTTTCGTCCGCGTATTGCAGGTACCTGCCTGGCTGCTGCTTCCTGGCGTGACGATGGTGTCGTTTGTCGGTATCTATTCCCTTTCGGGGAGCTATTTTGACCTCCTGCTGATGGTCTGCTTCGGGGTACTCGGCTATGTGTTGCGCAAGCTCTCCATTCCCACCGTGCCGGTAATCCTCGGCATACTGCTGGGCGGCCATATGGAGACCTCCCTGCGGCGTGCCATGGTTTTGTCAAGCGGTGAATGGACCTACCTGTTCTCCTCGCCGATTGCCATAGGCCTGTGGACGGCCGCCGTGCTCGGCTTCGTCGCCCCGCTCTTTCTGCGCAAAGTGATCAAGAAACCGGAACGGGTGGAGGATTAGCAGCTGCGGATCATAAAGAAATAATCGGACTATTGTCACTTCACTTCCCTTGCTGGATCGCGCAGGCAGCTGGCTCTTTACGTTCAACCCATCGACCACCACTCCATCAACCCGAAAGGGCTATTATTATGATAAATCATAAAGTTCATGCCTCACCGTCAAAGGAAATGCTCAGCCGGGCCGACCAACTTGCCTGGAAGATGGCCGAGGTTGCAGCGGATCCGGTAGCGGTAGATCCAGATGTAATCGACATGATCATCAATAGGATTATTGACAATGCATCGGTTGCCCTCGCCTCATTGAACCGCTCTCCGGTCAAATCCGCCCGGGCTATGGCTAAATCGCACCCACGTAAAGGCGGGGCCACCCTATTTGGTCTCCCGGCTACCGAGGAAATCTGCGCCGAATGGGCTGCCTGGGCGAACGGTACTGCGGTGCGAGAGCTGGATTTTCACGACACTTTCCTGGCCGCCGATTACTCCCATCCCGGCGACAATATTCCGGCTCTATTGGCGGTTGCCCAGCAATGCGGTAAAAACGGAACTGCCCTTCTGCGCGGCATCGCTACCGCCTATGAAATCCAGGTAAATCTGGTCAAGGGTATCTGTCTGCATGAACACAAAATTGACCATATCGCCCACATCGGTCCGGCTGCCGCCGCAGGTATCGCAACCCTGCTTGGGCTTGACGACGAGGTCGCCTACCAGGCCATTCAGCAGGCCCTGCACTGTACCGTCACCACCAGACAGTCCAGGAAAGGAGAAATATCATCGTGGAAAGCTTTCGCGCCGGCTTATGCCGGTAAAACGGCCATTGAGGCTGTCGACCGTTGTATGCGCGGTGAGGGTGCCCCAAGCCCCATTTACGAAGGTGAAGATTCGATCATCTCCTACATTCTGAACGGTCGAACCAGCCGCGACAAGGGGGGCTCTCCGTACGAACCATTCTACACGGTGCCGTTGCCGGCGCCACACGAACCGAAACGGGCTATTCTGGATACCTATACCAAGGAACACTCTGCCGAATATCAATCCCAGGCCCTGATTGACCTGGCTTTCCGGATGGGGGAAAAGATCGATGACTTCGATGAAGTACAAAGCATCGTCATCCACACCTCTCATCACACCCACTATGTGATCGGCACGGGTGCGGGGGATCCGCAGAAAATGGACCCCCATGCCTCCCGGGAGACCCTGGACCATTCCATCATGTACATTTTCGCAGTGGCCCTGCAGGACGGCCGCTGGCACCACGTTGACAGTTATGCTCCTGAGAGAGCCCAGCGTCCAGATACGGTGCGCCTGTGGCATAAAATAGCGACCACCGAAGATCCTGAATGGACCCGCCGCTATCACAGCCATGATCCATCCGAGAAGGCGTTCGGCGCAAGGGTGGTCATAACCATGGCGGACGGCTCCGTTCTCGAAGACCAAATCAGCGTCGCCAATGCCCATCCGCTGGGCGCAAGACCATTTGGACGTGCCGAATACATTAATAAATTCAAAACCTTGACCAAGGATATTCTAGACCCGGCCGAAAGTTCTCGGTTTCTTGATCTGGTACAGAGACTACCGGATTTGACCAACCAGGAAATCATGGGTTTGAATCCAGTGGCACCCAAAGGGTATCTTATCGAAAATACCATGGCGGGGATCTTCTGATGCTCTTCACCCAAAAGACGGCTGTCCGGAAAAGAGAGGATCTGCGTGCGCTGATGAGCGATGGACGGCTACATCAGTTTCCTGGTGCCTTCAATCCGCTTTGTGCCCAGTTAATCGAGCGCAAAGGGTTTGCCGGGGTTTATATTTCAGGTGCCGTGCTTTCTGCAGACCTCTGTTTACCCGACATAGGTATTGCCACCTTGAGCGAATTCGCTGATCGGGGACGCCAGATCGGTCGCGCCACCGACCTGCCCACTATTATCGACATAGACACCGGATTCGGTGAACCCATGAGTGCGGCTCGGACGGTTAGGCTGATGGAAGAGGCTGGAATCTCGGGCTGTCATATTGAGGATCAGTTGATGCCGAAACGGTGCGGGCACCTGGACGGAAAAGAACTGGTTGCGGTCGAGACCATGGTGCAACGTATTGGCGCCGCAGCAGGCGCCAGGATGGACAGCAATTTTGTTCTGATTGCACGGACCGATGCCCGGGCTGTAGAGGGGCTCGACCAGGCAATCGAGCGCATGGAGGCCTATGTCGATGCCGGCGCTGATATGATATTTCCAGAAGCCCTGACCAGTGCGGAGGAATTCGAGGCAGTAAGGTCCGCCATTGATGTGCCGCTGCTTGCCAATATGACCGAATTTGGCCAGAGCAGGCTGCTGAACAGAAAAGAGCTCGAGGATCTTGGCTTTAACATGGTGATCTATCCGGTTACTTCACTGCGGCTTGCCATGGGTGAGGTTGACCGGGGTCTCGACGCACTTCTCAGGGATGGTGATCAAAACGCTATTTTGGACCGGATGCAGCACCGCAAAGATCTTTACGACCTGCTCCGCTACGAAGAATACAACCGCTACGACCAGAACTTATTTAATTTCAAGGTCGGCGATACCCCGCTCAAATAACCGAAATGCATCACCTCAGCCAAAGCGGTTAGCTAGTAGTGCGGCCATCAGGACATCGATACAGCCTCCTGGTTCATAGCCCTAAAAAGCCGAAGGGAGTCCCCAGAAATTATCTCACGACATTGACCATCTCCGTTTCTCTCGGACCAGTAACGCAATGCCCTTCTGCCAATTTTGGAGCCGAACAACAATTTTCTCTCGGCACCCACCGACTCTGGTGAATAGGGTTCATAAGTCTCAGGGTTGACCACCAGCCCGTTGAGATGAAGACCGGTTTCGCAGGTAAAAATATCATCGCCGAGCAAGGGCTGGGAAGCCGGTATCGTCCTGTCGGAAAATTCTGCCACCTCGATTGCGAGGGCTTTCAGGGCGGTGATATCGAACCGAGGTATCCCTTTCGCCAGTTGCAGATACCCCACCAGTTCCTCCAATCGGGCGCATCCGGTTCGTTCGCCCAATCCAAGAATAGTGCCATCGGCCCAGCGGGCGCCGCCTTCAAGGGCGGTGATTGCGTTGGCGGTGGCCATGCCGAAATCGTTATGGGTGTGCACCCCGATCTCAATCTCAGGTGAATATTCCCGTATCGAACGGACTGTTTTTTCAATACTCAGGGGCGAGCTGATGCCCACCGTGTCGGCGATACGTATTCGAAACGCGCCTGAGCGTGCGGCCTGTGTTACCAGATGCAAAAGAAAGTCCGGATCAGCCCTGGTGGCGTCCTCCAAGCCCACGGAAACGGCGACACCATGATTTTGGGCTTGCGTGACCGAACGGACCAGCGTCCCTTCTATCCAGTCTCGAGTCTTTCCCATTTTCTGCTCGATATGCAGATCCGATGCGGGAATGGACAGGGAAATGACGTCCGGGCTCAGCGAGGTCCCATGATCGATATCCTCTTCCTGGCAGCGACTCCAGAGCGCAATTTTCAGATCCGGATGCTCTTTCCGGCAATGGGCGATCAATGATTCGCTGCACTCGGCAACGGGGGCGGCCAGACCAACCTCGACTTCGTCCACGCCGGTGGCGGCAAGACCATCTATTATACGTTGTTTCTGCTCGAGTAGAAAAGAAACCCCGGGCGTCTGCTCTCCCTCCCTGAGCGTGGTATCAATAAGTTTGTGTCGGTGTGTCATCGAGTCTCCTTTGCGTTGTCACCATGGAGTTGTGAAAGCAAATAGGAGACCAGAATGAGAAATTAGCCAGATGTGGCTTTAGCAAAGCAAAGCCGGGACTGCGGGGAGGAGCGAAAATTGGATCGCGGATTACAGGAGAGCTACAGTTTTGTCGCCTTGCTGCAAAATTGTAGGAAGAGGCCGGAATTTTTTAGGCGCTGGCCCGGCGGGTTGCTTCTCTGCTCTTGTACGAGTCGCCACACAGAGTGCAAGTGCAGTTCAAAATCTACACGACACTCTCAGCGACTCAGCATCTTGGTGGCGTACAGGCCGTTGATGTAAGTGGCGTCAGCCTCGGATATGTCTTTGAACTCGAAGCCGATCCGGAAACCGTTCTGGATCTGGCTTCTCTGACGCGCCACCACCCGGGAGATGATTTTACGCCGACCGAGAAAAAAGCCGATCTTTGCCTGCTGTCCGGCCTCGAACGATTTTTTCAGGATGACTGCCAACCCGCCGCCGCTGATGTCGCTCAGGGTGCCGTCAATGGTCATCTCCGGCGTCGCCACCCGGACCGGCACCGCCTTGACCTCAAAAATCTCGGTGACGTCACCAAAGGTCAATCGCTCGTACCTCCGGTTGCCGAGTGAATCGTTGCCCGAGTAGTCCCAATCCATCTGCAACCCTTCCAGAGAAGGGATCTTGTCCCAGTGTTTTTTTCTTCTCCGACATAGTCCACCCTTTTCAGTTGAGGTGCAGTTCTCTTTCTGAAACAAGTGTGCGCTTAGCACTAATTTACTCAGATAATCGGTGCGGTACAACCCTGCAGAGGAGTTTAGCGACAAAAGAATGGCGGGGTCAGCGGGTCGGCAGGAGTCGAGAGGGACACGATACTTGTCGTGTCCCCGTAGTGTGTGTAGAGTCAGACCTGACTCTTACTGGGGCTCGCTCAGGAAGTGCGCGGCGTCACCTTGGAGATATAGTCCTCTATGCTTTTCTGCAGGGTGATTTCGGCCAGCTGGGCACAGTGCAGATGGGTTTCGGGCAGTTGCCCGACGAGTTCCATGATCGACACCATATTGATCTTCTTGACCTCGGCTATGGGCTTGTCACGGGCCAGCATCGCCGCTGCTTCCACGCACAGTTTGGAGTAGGCGCAGCCATCCGTCCAGCTGTGCGTCGAAGCGACGATGTTGTCCTCGATTTGCAGGCCGATCTCCATGGTATCACCGCAATTGCCTGATACTTTTGCAATCCCCTGGGGATTTTCGATAACAGGATTACCGTAATAGTGAAGCAGAAACCAGATTGCTCCGACCGCAAATATCAGACCACACGCAATAGCAAGATTCAAAATCATAACGCATCCCCGCCGAAGGCGGCATAACTCAGCTGGAAGTAATTTTCCATCCCAAAAGGGGCCCTTTTTCGCTGCTCTTGGTTGTGCTCGAGACTAAACGCCAGTGGCAACAGAATCAAATTCTGTCCCCGCGTTGCTCAAGCATATAAAAGATTCCCGTTTTCGGGTGAAAACTTAGTATCCTCGAGCCTGGGTTTTCTGTTTCCTGACGACACTGATCATGTAATTATTTACGGCCTCCTGCAGGGCCTTGATCGCCAGGGTCGCGCAATGTTTCTCCCCTTCGGGAAAGGTGCCGATTTTGTTTAACACATCCTCGGGTTCCAGCTCAAGCAATTCTTCCGGGTTTCTGCCGTGGGCAAGTTCGGCGGTGAACGACCCGCAAAGCGAACTGGAAGCACAGCCGTCGGTTGTGTAGGAAGCTTTTTCCACTCGATTGTCCTTGAACCTCATATAGATGTGAATGGTGTCACCACAGCCGCCTTTCAGGCCGCCTGCCGCGTCGGCATCCTCGAGCACGCCGTGGTAGCGCGGATTGCGCCAGCGTTCGAACCCTCTGTCCCCATAGGCGGCCTTGGCATCGGCAAAGACCTTGGTCTGGAGTTGCTCGACAAGCGCATCGAATGCATCATCACTCATGGGCATGATTTTTTCTCCTTACATCGTAAAGGGGACACGACACCTGAGCTGTCCGCAAAAGACACCTCGGGTATTGTGTCCCCTCTTTTTCCTTTATCTCTTTTTACCAGTGTGATTCCGCATTGGCCGATTCAAGGTACTCGATCTCGCCTGATTTGAATCGCTCAAGCGCCTCACCCACCGTTCCACTCACGTCGCTCACCACCCTGATGCCGGCGGCCTGCAGGGTCTGGAACGCCTTGGGACCGCAATAGCCGGTCATCAATACCTGGGCGCCGCGGTCATGGATCATGGTGGCCGCCTGAATACCCGCTCCTTTAAACGAATTGGCATTGGCCGAGTTGTCGATGGTTTCAACTTCCATGGTCTCGAGCTCGACGATGATAATCTTCGCCGCCCTGCCGAACCGGGGATCCACTTCACTGGATAGATCAGCTCCTTTGGCTGTGATTGCTACTTTCATAACGTTGTTCCTCGTTCAGATGTTCATCCCGAACAGAGCCTATAGACTCTCTGTTCCCCCAAGGCTACCGCCCTCCACCACCACACACCTGATCGTCCGAGATCATGGGCAGTTTTCCGGCCAGCAGGTCTTCCACCACCGGTCGTATGTCTATTCTCTCACCATCGTGGTAGACGTCTATGCCCACCTGGCGAAAACCCATCAGCGGGCGCATGCCGATGCCGCCGACAATCAGGGCGTTGACCTGGTGGGAGGCGAGCAGGTTGACCGGCACCATGCAGCCGCCCTGGACGTGCTCCTGGTTCTGGATGGTGGTCACCGCCTTGATCTCTCCGTCCTCTGTGTCAATGCAGGTGAAGACGTCGCAATGTCCGAAATGACCGGCTCTCTGTCCGTCTAGTCCACCGTTGCCCATTGAAGGGATTGCTACGCGCATTTTGCTCATTGTGTTCTCCTGTTTATTTCATTATCGGCAAAATTGTTGCCTCTTGTTTAGTCAGGAACTCCGAGGACCTGACGGTCCCCCAGATGGAGTTCACCGTTTCCGCCAATTCAGAGGACGGGTCGAATTCGACAATGGTTTTTCCTTCGACCATCGCCCTGGTAAACGCAGGGTCGAAAGGGATTCGACCCACCGTCTGGATGCCCATTCTTTGTGTTTCATTTTCGATATCACTGCTCATTTCTTCATTGAGGTCATACTTATTGATGCAGACCATGGCCGGTATCTTGAAATGACCTGCGAGCTCGGCAACCCGCTGCATATCGTGCAGGCCCGAGACGGTCGGCTCGACCACGATGAGCACGGCCGAGGCACCGGTGATTGATGCGATCACGGGGCAGCCGATACCGGGAGGACCGTCGGTGACGATCAGATCGAGCCGACTCTGTTCGGCACGAATCTGAGCCTCCTTACGGATCAGGCTGACCAGCTTGCCGGAGTTTTCTTCGCCGATACCCAGACGGGCATGGACCAGGGGGCCGAAACGGGTCGATGAGACGAACCATTCACCGCACTTTCTCGGCTTAAAGTCGATTGCCTCCTCCGGACAAAAGGCACGGCACACTCCACATCCTTCACAGTCAATCGTATCGACCACGAAATCGTCACTGATGGCTGAAAAACGGCAGAGCTCCTTACAGAGTCCACAGCCGCTGCAATCCTCAGCGATGATGACCGCTTTGCTGCCGCCGATAAAATCGTTCGTCTCCGCGATCCGGGGGGCGAGCAGCAGGTGCAGATCGGCTGCGTCGACATCGGTGTCGCAGAGCAGATGATTGTCCGCCAGGGTAGCAAAGGCCGCTGTCAGACTGGTCTTACCTGTTCCGCCCTTGCCGCTGATTACCACCAGTTCCTTCATCTGCTCACCTCCTGCAATGCCGCCCTGTCCTTAATTGCGTCGAAGAGTCCGCCGAACCGAATGCGCCACTCTTCCGAGTGTTCGACCAGCAGCCCGCCCCGCGAGTAGATTTCGGCAATACTCCTTTCGAATGGAATCTCCATAAGTATCGGCAGGGACTCGCGCCGGGCATAGCGGTAGACCTCTTCGTTGCCGATATCTGCCCGGTTGATCACCAGCCCGCACGGAATTTCGAGCTGTCTGACCGCTTCGACGGTGAGCATCAGGTCATGCAGGCCAAAGGGAGTCGGTTCGGTTACCAGCAACACGAAATCGCTCACTTTCATCGCGTTTATGGCCGGACACGAAGTGCCTGGGGGAGCATCGATGATCACCAGATCGTCAGGGTCGATGATCGACTGAACCCGGGCGATCAGGGGCGGGCTCATGGCCTCTCCCACGCGGAGCCGTCCGTAGCTCATGGTGACATGGTGCCAGGATCCCGTCTCGATCGTTCCCAGTTCGCGAGCCCCCGACCGCACCGCCTGTTCCGGGCATATTTCACGGCAACCTTCGCAGCTGTGGCACAGTTCCGGGAAAACCAGCACTTTTTCGCCAATGACCGCCAGTGCGTTGAACTCACACAGGTCGGCGCATTTTCTGCAGCCGTTGCAGCGCTGCTCATCAATGACCGGCACGAAGGTCGATTCCGTTCTCGAAACCATGTCGTCGGGCTGTATGAAGAGATGGACGTTGGGCTCCTCAACATCGCAGTCGAGCAGTTTCAGAGGTGTTTCCAGGCTGGCGGCCAGGTTGACGGAGACGGTGGTTTTACCGGTACCGCCTTTGCCGCTCGCGACGCTGATGATCATAAGGTACCTCTCTAACGGTTAGTAAACGTTCAACAGATTTTGCTCAGGTGGGTGCCGATCTGTTCCGCCTCTTTGAGCCCGGGGTGCGGGGGGATCTGCATAAAGACCCCGTACCCCTCTGTGGCTTCGTGGAATTCATCGACATAAAGGGAAGACACCAGGGCGCAATTGACAAAAGGGTTGCGCCGGGTCAACTCGCGAATAAAGTCGAGGCCGGTTCCGCCCTCGACCTCTTCGTCGACAATCACGCCATCGATCTTGCCGGCGGCGATGGCCTGGTAAACCTCTTCAGGCATACTGCAGCAGCGGACGCCATGCTGGCCGTGGGCGACCAGCGCCTGTTTCAGGTCAGAGAAACGCTGTTTATTTTTGCTTATCAGCAATAAGTTGAGATTCTTCATTGTTCTGTGTCAGTTGTCCGGTGTGAGACTGCGTGTGGTTGTCATCTTCACGGCGATACTCCAGATCCGGAAGACGCGTTCCTGACTTTCGGGAGCCGTCGCCCAACAGATTTGAATTCTTCACGCCTGTCGATAGTCTCCTGATGGAACTGTCGGCCAGCTCTAATATCCCTCCAAGTAAGGAAGACATGATCGAGACCAGCCGCCCAGAGGAAAAATTAGTGCTGCGACGTCCGTATCCGCAGTTACCGTAGCGTCCTCGTCCGAGATTACGATGGACACAGTAGGGTTCCTGACTCGCTGAGCGCTTCCCCGAACCATTTTTGGATGCGTTGCGTTTCATGATTTAATTGCTCCCTCCTCCGACAGCCGTTCGCGTGCGCTGCCGGGGTCGACGTTATGCTTGTGGCAGCCGGGCATCCGGAACAGTTCCAGAGGCCGACCGGCGGCGTAATCTTCTAAAAATCGCTCGGCATTGCCCCCGACAAAAGAAAGCAGGGCGATGCCGGACTGTTGAATAATAAGGGCGGGGCGTTCCGATATCGCCCCGCAGATCAGGGTGTCTATCTGCTTTTCAGCAACCATTCGGGCCAGGCCTGAGGCCACAAGCCGGGGGAGAAACTCGCGCTTTCTACTGATGATCTTGCCTTGCTCGATTTCCGCCAGCAGTATGGTCTGGGCCGAGTCAAATACCGGAGAAATCCGATTTCCCCAGACGGTTATAGCTACTTTCATGGACTGGACTCCTCATCATTATTGTCTGTTATCCATGACAATGCACAGCCGGTGCCATTTGTGTGCATATGGACACAAAAAGACATATCTATATGATTCCAATATGTTAGGGATTTGTTTGTGTGGCTTAAAAAGTGAAGAGTCGCAGATAGCGTCGCAATTGTGCGACCCTAGGCGGGGCCGAGAGTCGCATTGCTGCGACTATTCGACAGCGCGGGGACAGATTAAAATCTGTCCCCTCAGGATGAGGGGGTCCGATCGGACCGATTAAGACACGCTGCTTCTTCCGTCCCGCTCCGGGAGATCGATGTTGAGCTTTTTGATTTTACGGAACAGGGTGGACTTGTGAATGCCGAGCGAGGCTGCCGCGGCAGCGCGGTTGTAGTCGTGGCGGGCAAGTGCTTCGATTATCGTCTGTCTTTCGCTGGCGGCGGTGGCCGAGCGATAATCTGCCGGTTCCACCCCAGCCGAGTCCATTCTGGGGCTGCGGATAATTGAGGCCGGCAGGTGGTCCACTTTGATCTCACCGTTCCGGCAGAGCACGAAGGCGTGTTCAATGATGTTTTCCAGCTCCCTGATATTTCCCGGATAGTGGTGCGAACCAAGCACATCGATGGCATCTGTGCTTATACCGCTGACCATCCTGCCCCGCCGTAGGTTCATCTTTTCGATAAAGCGGTCGACCAGCAGAGGAATATCTTCGCGCCGTTCTCTCAGAGGCGGCAGCGCCAGGGTGACGATATTTATTCGATAGAAAAGATCCCGGCGAAATTCCTGCCTATCGGCCATGTCCTGCAAATCCCTATTTGTCGCGGTGATGATCCTGGCATTGGTGTGGACCGGGCTGGTGCTGCCCAGCGGGGTGTAATCACCCTCCTCGAGGACGCGCAAAAGCTTTACCTGAAACGCCAGGCTGGTATCGCCTATTTCATCGAGCAGGATGGTGCCTTCGCCGGCGGCGCCGAAGAGTCCCTGGCGGTCGCTCTTGGCGTCGGTGAAGGCGCCGGCCTTGTACCCGAAAAGCTCGGATTCGAGCAGGCTGTCGGGCAGCGCCCCGCAATTTATGGTTATGAAAGGCTGGTCGCGTCTCGGCGAATGGTTGTGAATCGCGCGGGCCATCAGTTCTTTGCCGGTACCCGTTTCACCTGTTATCAGCACGGAGCTGTCGCTCTCACCTATCTGGTCAACAATTGCAAAAATCTCCTGCATCTTCCTGGACTGGCTGACCATATCATCAATGCCGCGAACACCGCTCAAGTCGCGCCGCAATTCTTCCACCAGACTGTGGTCCCTGAATATTTCAACCCCCCCGAGCACCTCGCCAGTCTCATCGACCAGCTGCGAGGTGGATACGCTGATTGGGATCAGCTTTTTCTCGCTGTTGACAATCGAGGTCGAGGAACTGACAAATGATTTTCCGTCATTCATGGTCCTCTTCAGGGCGCAGTCGCTTTCGCACATATTGGAGCGGAAGACCTCCCAGCAGTAACGGCCCATGGCATCGTCCCGGGCCACGCCGGTGATCTTCTCTGCAGCTTTGTTGAAAGAGGTGATGCGCCAGTGGTGATCAACGGTGAAGACGCCGTCTGAAATACTTTCAAGAATCACGTCGGTGAGCGCGTGGTGATGAGCATGCTTTTCGTTCATATGCACACTATAATCGCTCAGGCAAATCCCGCACGGATTTTTTATAATAATTAATGGGACAGTGAACAACGCGGGGACAGAATTAATTCTGTCCCCGAAGAATTTCCCAAAGGATTTAATGCGGCCTGATGGGTAGAGCGCCCCTCACTCTGAATACTAGTGCACCAGACGCTCAAGATCGAGATAACCGGGATCAGGCTTGCCAATCCCGAAAATCTCTGCCAGAAAACAGAGCCAGTCATCACTGGTACTGATGCCCGGATGGGTCATAAGATAGCTTTTCACCAGGGCCCGCTGCTTTACATCGCTTTGCACATGCCAGATCTGCATGACCTTGAGCTGGGTCATCCAATCCATATTTTCCCCCTTGTCGTTCGTTCTGGGAAAGTATGAAAGAAAATTCTGACAATATTCTTACAAGGCCCTAATGATCCCGCTCACCAGAATCTCAAGAGATCAATCAGCCACCCCGGTAAATTTATTTTTTTAACTATTAATATCAGCACTATAGGGA